>NZ_JBGONU010000001.1:0-102008 GCF_041439295.1 Vibrio sp. 1F253
TCTTTTGGTGGCAACAAGCTGCTTAACGGTACTCACGGTACTAAGTCATTCCAAATTGGTGCAGACAATGGTGAGGCAGTAATGCTTCAACTGAAAGACATGCGCTCTGATAACGACCAGATGGGCGGAAGCAGCTACCAATCTTTAGAAGCTAAAGGTAAAGATTGGAATGTAAAAGCGGGCGCAAATGACCTAAAAATGTCTCTGAAAGATAGTTTTGGTGACCTTCAAGAAATCAACATTTCAGCAAAAGCAGGTGATGATATCGAAGAGCTAGCAACTTACATTAATGGTCAACAAGACCTAGTAAAAGCTTCAGTAGATGAAGACGGAAAAATGCAAGTCTTCGCTGGCAACAACAAAGTTGATGGCGCTATCTCATTCTCTGGTGGTCTATCTGGTGAGTTAGGCATGCAGCCAGGTAAGCAAGTAACGGTTGATACTATCGACGTAACGTCTGTTGGTGGCGCTCAAGAATCTGTAGCTGTTATCGATGCGGCACTTAAATATGTAGATAGCCACCGTTCTGAGCTTGGTGCATTCCAAAACCGTTTCGACCACGCAATTAACAACTTAGATAACATCAACGAGAACGTTAATGCATCTAAGAGCCGTATCAAAGATACCGATTTCGCGAAAGAAACGACTAATATGACTAAGTCTCAGATTCTTTCTCAAGCTTCAAGCTCGATTCTAGCTCAAGCGAAACAAGCTCCAAACTCAGCACTTAGCCTACTAGGCTAATCGGTTGAAAGGCCACGTTGACTTTAAGCGTTGTTGATCACAAGCGTCAACGTTAGGCTTCCACAAATTAGCTCGTGGTGAGAGATGAGCGCTAAACAGACCCAGCTTCGGCTGGGTTTTTTATTGCCTGTTATTTAGCGAAGGTATATTTGGAAAAGTGCAGTGCTGGTAAGCAGACGCAAAAGAGAGATTCCCTATCACGCTCGTTCCTCACTGTAGGGAATGACGGGATCGGGAAATGATACTTCCATCATCTATTGCATTGAAGCAGCCTTTCGTCATTCCAGAATCGAGCAGAGCGAGGTATCAGAAATCTGCTTTTGGTCGAGGCTTGATTCGGATTAGACGTCAGGCTCTTGTTGTGGTCGAAAGATAATAAACGAGATAGCGCTAACTGCCTTTCATATAGGTGAATAATCAGGAATAAGTAATGCGGTCAACATTCGTCATCTCAAAATCGAGCTGAGCGAGATATCAGAGATCTGTTGTCTACCTGAAGTCATACCGCATGATCTAACATGCAGGTTCAGCGCCTAGGAAGGCGTTTAACTTGGCTTAATAACAAAGTAGGGCGGTTATTGGTAATTAAGGATTGGTATTGCTGTGGCTTATTGAGGGGCTGTTTACAATGAGGTGAAGAGCGGCAGTCAGAAGCGTCGGTTAAGGAACTCGAACAAATATAGCAGGCACAAAAAACGCCACCCTTAGGTAGCGTTTTAATTAAAGCAGATAAGTAATCAGGATTACTTAGTTACTTTAAGAACTGGAGTTTCGCCAACAGTTACAGAACCAGAAAGCTTGTTCAGCTCCTTGATTTCGTCCATGTTAGAGATAACAACTGGAGTAAGCGTAGATTTTGCTTTCTCTTCTAGAAGCGCAAGGTCGAAAGTGATGATTGTGTCACCAGCTTTAACAGATTGACCTTCTTCAGCTACACGAGTGAAGCCTTCGCCTTTAAGTTCAACAGTATCGATACCGAAGTGAACGAAAAGCTCAATACCGTCGTCAGACTCGATAGAGAATGCGTGGTTTGTTTCGAAGATTTTACCGATAGTACCGTTAACTGGAGCTACCATTTTATCGCCAGCTGGTTTGATAGCAATGCCATCACCAACGATTTTTTCAGCGAAAACTACATCTGGCACGTCTTCGATGTTTACGATTTCACCAGAAAGAGGTGCGATGATTTCGATTGCACCAGCATCAGCGCTGTCATCAGATACAAGCTTTTTCAGTTTGTCAAACAGACCCATTGTGTCATGCTCCTAACGTTTAGTTTTATTCTGTAGAATATACTATACCAATCTAACAAATTAGACGACTATTTTTAGCCGTCTAACTTCATTAAGCTCTTGGTGATTACTGAGTTTTCTCAGCGATGAACTTTTCTACACAAGCTTCAATTTCTGCAGCTGTAGGTAGAGATAGTGCTTCGTCAGCCATAGCTTTAACTTCAGCGAAGTTAGAGTTACGGATTACTTTCTTAACTTTAGGGATAGAGATACCGCTCATAGAGAACTCATCTAGACCCATACCAAGAAGAAGTAGAGTTGCACGCTCATCACCTGCTAGTTCGCCACACATACCTGTCCATTTACCTTCTTTGTGAGAAGCATCGATTACTTGCTTGATAACAAGAAGAACCGCTGGAGATAGTGGGTTGTATAGGTGAGAAATCATTTCGTTACCACGGTCTACCGCAAGAGTATATTGCGTTAGGTCGTTAGTACCGATAGAGAAGAAAGATACTTCTTTCGCTAGGTGGTGTGCGATTGCAGCTGCTGCTGGAGTCTCAACCATTACGCCGATTTCGATTTCTTCATCGAAAGCTAGGCCTTCAGCGCGAAGTTCAACTTTGTACTCTTCGATTGCTTTTTTCAGTTCACGGATCTCTTCAACAGAAATGATCATTGGGAACATGATGCGTAGTTTACCGTGTGCAGATGCACGTAGGATACCACGTAGTTGGTCACGTAGAATTTCACGACGATCCAAGCTGATACGTACTGCACGCCAGCCTAGGAAAGGGTTCATTTCTTGTGGAAGGTCCATGTATGGTAGGTCTTTATCGCCACCGATATCCATAGTACGGATAATCACTGACTCGCCTTCCATTGCTTCCGCTACTTCTTTGTAAGCAACGTATTGCTCTTCTTCAGTAGGAAGTGCAGTACGGTCCATGAATAGGAATTCAGTACGGTACAGACCAACGCCTTCACCGCCGTTACGCAGAATACCGTCACAGTCTTTTACTGTACCGATGTTGCCGCAAACTTCTACACGGTGACCGTCTAGAGTTTCAGCATGTAAGTCTTTTAGTTTTGCTAGTTCAACTGCTTCTGCTTCGAAATCAGATTTGATTTTCTTAGCTTCTGCTAATTCAGCGTCAGAAGGGTTGATGATGATCTTGTTGTTCATCGCGTCTAGCACAAGCATGTCGCCGTTTTTAACTTGCTTAGTGATATCGTTAGTACCAACGATAGCTGGAAGCTCAAGTGAACGTGCCATGATTGAAGTATGAGATGTACGACCGCCGATGTCACAAGCAAAACCAAGAACGTAGTCTAGGTTGATTTGTGCCGTTTCAGATGGCGTTAAATCGTAAGCAACTAGGATAACTTCTTCATTGATATCTGCTAGAGATACAATGTTGATGCCTAGTGCATTTTTAACGAAGCGAGTACCGATATCACGGATATCAGTCGCACGTTCTTTTAGGTACTCATCATCAAGCGACTCAAGTGCAACAGCTTGCTCTTCGATCACTGTGTAGATCGCGTTGTCTGCGTGCATTTTGTCTTTCTTGATGAGTGCTAAAATCTCTTCTTCTAGCTCTTCATCTTCAAGCAGCATGATGTGGCCTTCAAAGATTGCTTCTTTTTCTTCGCCAAAAGTTTCAAGTGCTTTTTGCTTTACAACTTCAAGTTGTTGAGAAGATTTGTTACGAGCGTCAAAAAAACGCTGAACTTCTGCTTCAACTTGATCGTCTGAGATAGATTGAGTGTTTAGGACAATTTCATCTTCTTGAAGTAGTAGTGCTTTACCGAAAGCAATACCAGGAGATGCTAGGATGCCTGAAATCATAGCCTTACCTTAGTTGTTCAACTGTAAACGGGAGAATGTGTGACTTTAAGTCGTCGACTAATGTCGCGCTTATTGCTATCTATTTCGAATTGCTATCTATTTCGAACAAAGCCACTTTGCTGTGCAAAATGGCTTTGAAAGAAGGAGACCGTATTAGTGTAGTTGATCCATAAGAGCAACTAGGTGGTCTACAGCTTGCTGAGCTTGAGGGCCTTCAGCTGAAATAGTAACGTTAGTACCTTTTACTAGGCCTAAAGTTTGTAGTTTGAACAGGCTTTTCGCGCTAGCGCTTTTGCCGTTAGAAGTCACTGTGATGTCAGCGTCGAAAGATTTTGCTTCTTTAACAAACTGTGCAGCTGGACGAGTGTGAAGACCGTTTTCTGCTGTGATTTCTACTTGCTTCTCGTACATTTTATATACCCCAATTAATTTATTTTTTGTAAGTTTGTAACCAGATTTAGCTTAACTGCTTTAGCTCAAATGCGCTAGAGGCTAGTACGCCATGTTCGTGTTAGAACTTAGACTGGTTATAAATTTTTATCCAGCCATGGTCGTCTTTTGTTGAGTACTCATGACTTTCAGAATTTGTTTATTGCTTCTTTTATTTTGAAGCGAAAAATAAAACAGACCCGATATTACCAAAGGTGAGGCAGGGATCAACAAAAAAGCCCCTAAATGGGGCTTTTTTGGACGAAAAATTGATTTGACCACATATTATTGTTGGTTCTCTTTTTCCGTAAAGATACCAGCAAATAGGGCCGTACTAAGGTAACGTTCGCCCGAGCTTGGCAGTACAGTAACGATAGTTTTCCCTGCAAATTCAGGTAGTTCCGAAATTCTGTTTGCTGCTACTACTGCTGCACCAGATGAGATGCCCGCTAGGATACCTTCTTCTTTCATTAGGCGTTGAGCCATCTCAATTGCTTCTTCAGAAGTTACTGACTCTACACGGTCAATAATGTCTAAATCTAGGTTGCCAGGAATGAAACCTGCGCCAATACCTTGGATTTTGTGTGGTGCTGGTTTGATTTCTTCACCTGCAAGTGCCTGCGCAATCACTGGAGATTCTGCTGGTTCAACGGCTACAGAAGTGATGGCTTTGCCTTTTTCACCTTTAATGTAACGACTTGTTCCAGTGATAGTGCCACCTGTACCTACACCGGCTACAAACACGTCGATCTCACCATCTGTTGCTTCCCAAATTTCAGGGCCAGTTGTCTGCTCGTGAATTTGTGGGTTCGCTGGGTTGTTGAATTGTTGCAGTAGTAGATACTTGTCTGGGTCTGAAGCAACAATCTCTTCAGCTTTAGCAATCGCGCCGTTCATACCTTTTGGTGCTTCAGTTAGCACTAGGTTTGCGCCAAGAGCTTTAAGCAGCTTACGACGTTCTAGGCTCATTGATTCAGGCATTGTTAGTGTTAGCTTGTAACCGCGCGCTGCAGCAACAAATGCAAGAGCAACACCTGTATTACCACTGGTAGGCTCAACAAGCTCTATACCTGGCTTAAGCGTACCTGCTTTTTCTGCTTCCCAGATCATGTTTGAACCAATACGACACTTAACGCTGAAGCTTGGGTTACGAGCTTCGATCTTAGCTAGGACGTTACCTTTGCTTACTTTGTTTAGGCGGACTAGAGGTGTGTTACCAATCGTTAGGGTGTTGTCTTCGTAGATCTTGCTCATGCGATATTCCTTCATTTAATGACAGAACTAAACGTAGTATATCTACCAATTTACCGTCTAGTGTCTTTCGATGTTTGTTTAGCTTGAATTTAGATTAAACAAGTTGAAAAAAAGGTAAAAGGATTAAAAAGTTATATCATATAGAGATGTCGCAGGATTCACGCCTATCTTTATTGAAATCAGAACTTCAAAAAGATAGGCGTTGTTAGAGCTGGCTGTAAAACGATAGCTATAGACGAGAGCGTAGAGCTTGGTCTTTAAACTCTGCAACCCACATTGCAGTAGCGCCGCAGACGGCAACTGGCATCACAATCAGGTTTAAAACTGGAATGGTAGTAAACACGGAAACAAGTGCGCCGAAGCTGTAGCTCTTACCTTGCTTTTGTTTCAAATTATTTCTCATGTCATCGAACTTGATTTTATGGTTGTCGAACGGGTAGTCAGCGTACTGAATAGCTAACATCCATGCAGTGAAAATGAACCATAAAAACGGTGCAACAGTTTGTCCTAGCGCTGGAATTAACAAAAGTAGGAACAAACCGATCGCTTTTGGCAGGATATAGACAAGCTTGCGCCATTCTCTTGCTAAAATACGAGGAGTGTCTTTAAGTACATCCAGTAAACCATCATCATTGACTTTTTTACCACTCAGCAGTTCTTCGACTTTTTCCGCGAGTAATCCGTTGAAAGGTGCGGCAATAAAGTTAGCGAGTGTACTGAAGAAATACGAAAACGTGGCCAAAACGGTTAACACAAGTAGTGGCCATAGGATATATGACAACCACGACAAGAAACTTGGCAATGCACCAATCCAGCCTTCAATCCAAGTGTTTAAGTTGGAGAAAATATAAAATAAAGCACCGCCCACGAGTAACACGTTAGCGATAAGAGGAAGCAGTACAAACTTACGGATACTCGGCGATAAGGCAATTTTTATTCCGAAAATAAAATAGCCAAAGCCAGAGCGAGGAACAGATTCAATAGTCATATTTAAATTGGGTCACATGTGAATTTGGTTAAATAGCAAACATCTCTAGTGTACTCGACCGAAATTAAGAAAAAAAGCGTGGTGAAAATCACACCAAGTAATGAACTAATTGTATTAAGTGGTTCTAAAACAGTGGCTACTTTTGATAGAGTAGTGAGATTAGCCAAATTAACCTAACTTAGTGACAGCGTGTTTATAGCTAGTTGACTAAGAAAGCTGAGAGCGAAAAATGCAGGAATTGCGATTTGTACTCATTATTGTTGGCGCATTAGCTATCGCCGCATTATTGTTCCATGGTCTATGGACGAGTAAGAAAGAAGGGAAAGCAAAGTTTGGAGATAAGCCGCTTGGTAAGCTTGATAACGACAGCTTAGATGAAGCTGAAACGATCCCAAACCGTTCATTCGCTCCTGAGGATGATTTTGAGATAATCCGAAAAGAGCGTAAAGAACCGGATTTTGCTGTCTCACCGTCTGCAACTGAGCCGCTGATTGACTCAGACCCATTGTCAGCGCCGCAGCAAAAAGAAGCTCACGAAGACGAAATAGAATTGAATGATCTTCCTTCTTTCAGTGTTGAAGACCCGATCGAAGTTAAAGATGAGCTTGAACAGGTTGAGGAAGAGAAGGTTGTTGAACCTGAAGTTCCTAACTTTGAATTGACTGACGAGCAAAAACAAAATCACGCAGGCTTTAAAGAGCAGTACGGTTCGTTTGAAGAAGCCTCTGATGCGGTCGCTGATCCACTGCTTTCTAACGAAGGCTTAACGCCAAGCGAACCATTTATTGGGAAAGAAGTGGTTGCTGCACAAAGTGTTACTTCGGTTGAAGAAACTAAGTTAGATAAAGATGCTAACTTAGCAGAAGAAGCTCAGTTTGGTGACGAAGTTAATTTAGCTGACGAAAGTAAGTTAGATGAAAAAGCTCATTCAAATGAAGATCTTGGCCTTGAGGTCATTGTTCTTAATGTTCACTGTGCTGGGGAGATCCCATTTGTGGGTACTGAACTTTTCCGTAGCATGGAGAACAACGGCCTAGCTTATGGTGAAATGTCTATTTATCACTGCTTTGCACAAGCGAGCGATGAGCCAAAAGTTATTTTCAGCGTAGCAAATATGATGCAGCCAGGAACACTAGAACATGACGATCCTGCTGACTTTACCACCAAAGGTATTTCGTTCTTTATGACGCTGCCTTGTTATGGTCAAGCTGATCAAAACTTCAATGTGATGCTGAGTGCTGCACAGAAAATTGCCGACGATATGGGCGGAAACGTATTGGATGAGTCACGTAATTTAATGACGCCAAACCGTTTGTCTGACTACCGCAAGCAAATCCGAGACTTTATGACGGCAGCTAACGCCTAGCCGTATTGTTTAGCCTTGTAAATAATCTATATTTATAGAAAAGGGCTCCTAAGGGAGCCCTTTTTGATATTTCAATCACGACAGAGAATGATATGAAAGAATCGATTCAAGTTACCTTAGAGCAGTTAAGAGAAACTCTGCACTATCATGCCGTTCGTTATTACGTAGAAGATAGCCCTGAGATCCCTGATGTCGAGTACGATCGATTGATGCAACAACTGCTAAAGATCGAAGATGAGAACCCAGAACTTGTGACGGTAGATTCGCCGAGTCAGCGTGTCGGCGGTCAGCCTCTAGACGGCTTCACTCAAGTGACACATGAGATCCCGATGCTTTCTTTAGATAATGCTTTCTCTGATGACGATTTAGATGCGTTCAATAAGCGCATGTCTGATAGAGCGCCAACGGCGAACTTAGAGACTTTTTGTTGTGAGCCTAAACTTGATGGTTTAGCGGTGAGCCTACTCTATGTAAACGGCACCTTAGTACAGGCAGCGACGCGTGGTGATGGTGCGACTGGCGAAAATATTACCGAAAACGTGCGTACCATCAGCTCGATTCCGCTTAAGTTACAAGGTGAAGGCTGGCCAGAACGTATTGAAGTACGTGGCGAAGTGTTTATGCCAAAAGCGGGCTTCGACAAATTGAATGAGATGGCATTGAAGAAGGGTGAGAAGGTCTTTGTGAATCCACGTAATGCCGCCGCAGGTAGCTTACGTCAGCTTGATTCTCGTATTACAGCAAAACGCCCCTTGGCTTTCTACGCATACAGTGTCGGTGTTGTACAAGGCGCTGAGCTTTCAAATAGCCACTATCAACGTTTTCTGCAGCTGAAAGCTTGGGGCTTACCTATGTGTCCTGAAACTAAGCAGCTAAGCTCTCTTGAGGATGTAAAAGCCTATTACCAAGATATCATGACTCGTCGAGACACCTTGGCTTATGAAATTGATGGGGTGGTGATTAAGGTTGATGACATTGCCGCACAAGAAACTCTCGGTTTTG
This sequence comes from Vibrio sp. 1F253, assembly GCF_041439295.1. NCBI lineage: Bacteria > Pseudomonadati > Pseudomonadota > Gammaproteobacteria > Vibrionales > Vibrionaceae > Vibrio > Vibrio sp. 1F253. The sequence goes on from NZ_JBGONU010000001.1 coordinate 8,868, forward strand.
TTGCACGCGCACCTCGCTGGGCTATTGCTTATAAGTTTCCAGCTCAAGAAGAAGTTACTCTGCTCAATGATGTTGAGTTTCAGGTCGGTCGTACAGGCGCTATTACGCCGGTTGCTAAGCTTGAACCTATTTTTGTTGGCGGCGTGACGGTGAGTAATGCAACGCTGCACAATGCTGATGAGATAGCTCGTTTAGGTGTGAAGGTCGGAGATAGCGTGATTATCCGCCGTGCTGGTGACGTTATTCCACAAATTGTAGCTGTTGTACAAGATCGTCGTCCTGAGACGGCTAAAGACATTGTGTTCCCGGACGCCTGCCCTGTATGTAATTCTGCAGTGGAGCGCGTAGAGGGCGAAGCTGTAGCGCGTTGTACTGGCGGTTTAGTGTGTCAGGCGCAGCGTAAAGAGGCACTTAAGCACTTTGTGTCTAGAAAGGCGCTGGATGTCGATGGCCTTGGCGTAAAGGTGATAGAACAGCTTGTGGATCGCGAAATGGTCGAAACGCCAGCGGACCTGTTCAAGCTGAGCGCGGGTGTGATTACTGTTCTTGACCGTATGGGACCTAAATCGGCACAGAATGTAGTGAGTGCACTTAACAAAGCGAAAGATACGACATTGGCGCGCTTCCTTTATTCTTTAGGAATTCGAGAAGTAGGTGAAGCGACGGCTATGAACTTAGCTCAGCACTTTAAAACGCTAGAGTTGGTTCAAGCTGCAACTCATGAGCAGTTGGTTGAAGTGTCCGATATTGGTGACATCGTAGCAAGTCACCTCACGAGCTTCTTCTCACAAGAGAAAAATAGAGCAGTAGTCGACCAACTCATCGATCTTGGAGTTAACTGGCCTGCAATTGAAGCTGTTGCAGATGACCAAGAGTTACCGTTAGAGGGTAAAGTGGTTGTGTTGACGGGTTCATTGTCGCAATTAGGTCGTAGTGAAGCGAAAGCCGCTTTGCAGGCTTTAGGTGCAAAAGTAACCGGTAGCGTGTCTAAGAAAACGGATATCTTATTTGCTGGTGAAGCCGCTGGTTCTAAACTGACCAAAGCACAAGATTTAGGTATCGAAATAAGAACAGAAGAAGATCTAATAGCCCTTATTTCGTAAGTAAATACAGATAAAAAAAGCTCAAAGGCACTCCTTTCAAGGGAGTGCCTTTTTTGTTTCTGATATAAAAATGATGACTTTTTAATTGTTGAGAATTTTGTGCCTATACGAACTATGAAATTAGGACAGTGATGACGCTCAACATTAATGAAATGTTGTTATAGTTGTTTACTAAATGCGAGTGATATCAATTTTTAAGAGACCACTGCGTTTGTAAGTTTTTGTTTTTTAATGTTTTTGTTCTTTTGTCCTTCGGTTTTTTCAATTAGTAGATCTGGATCACTAAGTACATGATAAATTTGCACCAACTCATATTTTTTTAGATGAAAATTAAGTTCTCATTGATCTTTTTTGGGGTGAAGTTAGTCTTATTGGCATGGATGCACATTGTGTATAACCAGAAAGGAAATCGAGAATTCGGTGTTTCAGGATTCTCAAACAAGAAAAGGTATTTCTCTCTACGGCGGCCAACTTTAGGCGGGAAATATTCAAACAGCTATATCCATTTTTAGGAGTTTTATTCCATGGAAAACAAAATTTTCAAACGTACTTTACTTGGCGCTGCAGTTGCGATGATTTCAAGTGGTGCATTCGCATCTGAATCTTCTCAAGTTGGTGTTATCTCAGATTTTAACGTTCAGGCTTACGGTGTAGCAGCAATCTCTGTTGTTAACTACGATTCAGAAAAAACTAAAAACGGCGTAAAAACTGATACAGGTACGGGATACGATTACGAGAATGAATCTCGAATTGGTTTCCGTGCAAGTAAAGACATGTTCGAGAACGTGAACGTATTCATGCAAATTGAATCTGGTTACGTTGGTGAAAACGGTGACGGTGCGACACTAGGTAACCGTGATACGTTCTTAGGCCTGCAAGGTGACTGGGGTAAAGTACGTTTTGGTCGTATGCTGACGCCAATGTATGAAGTAATTGACTGGCCTTATGCTAACCCAGGTTTGGGCGCAGTATGGGACTGGGGCGGCGATGTTAAATACAACCGTGACCGTCATGGTGATATGGCTCGATACGATTCTGCTGACTTGAATGGTTTTACATTCAACCTAGCAACAGGTCGTGGTGACTCAAGTGTTAAAGATAACTACTTCTACGGCGCGGCTGCTCACTACCGTTTAGCTGATACGGTTACTTTCCACGCTGCAGTTGAATCTGAATCAGATCGTCAACTTAAAGCTGGTACTGATGCAAAAGCTGCTGGTACATGTTTAGTAAGTTCTGGCTGTGATGGTGTTAAGTTTGGCGATGCGACTGCAGCGGTTGCAGCGACTTCTGCTGAAATGGCTGACACATTCGGTTACCTAATCGGTTTTGAAGCGTCACTTCCTGCAGGCTTCGGTATTTCTGCAGCCTACAAAGCGGGTGAGTCAGATGTTCAAGGCGGCGCTAAGTCTGAACAGGCTTCATACTCTGTAATCGGTCAGTACTGGAACGGCCCTTGGGGCTTCAAACTAGGTTACGCAGCTAACCTAGAGTCTGAAACTGATGGTGTTAAAAATGCTGATGAAGATAGCGTAATCTCAGGTCAGCTAATGTACGTTCATAACGGCTTTGTTCCTTACATCCGTATTGCACAGCGTGATATCAAAGCTGACGATAAAGGTTCTATTGCTAACACAGATACGTTCGTTACACGTATTGGTTTAGAGTACGGCTTCTAATTGAAACCATGCTTTAAGTAAAGAGATGCGCTGACTTGTTAGTCGGCGCATATTCATTTCTGGTCCAGCCTAAGAAAGAAAAGGCATCGAAATAATATTATGGGGAAACCCTCGAGGTAGTTAATATGAAAAAAATAGTTTTAGCATCGATTCCTTTGTTCTTAATTGGATGTACAACATTAGATTCTAATAGTGATTTTACGGATTCCGTAAAAAGAATAGAGAGTAAGCAAAATTACCAAATCGTCGTTGGTGAGTCGTTGTCTCCTGATGTGCTTGAAGTTAGACAAGGTCAGCTAGTTAACTCGTCTTTAGAGCTAAATTACGTTACCCCGAACAGTACTGTAGCGGTACCTGATTCATACATAACGATGGAGCTTCAGTACTTTAAAAATTACAACGAGTATCGCTCTGTCTTAGTTCAAGGTTCTGAAGGTAAATTGCCATTAAAACCTTATGCGGCTTCAGCTGAAACATGCAGCGATATATGTACTCAAACACAGTATGTGAAATTTCCTGTATCTAATGAAATCTTCAACGAAGCACCTTTTAAAGATCTAATTTTTGATGTCCAGGTTTCAAATGCGAACAGCATTTCGTTTTCTATTCCTGCTGGCTATATCGAAGCAATCGTAAATACGGGTGATAAAAACGCAACAGCTAAGCCAGTGATAGTAGCAGCACCTGTAGCCGCAGCCGCACCTGTAGCTGCAGTTCCTGCGCTTCAGCAAGAGCCGGTAAGCCAAGCTCAAGAGATGTCAAAATATTGGTTTGAACAAATTCCGACGGAACAAAGAGACTCTGTTATTAACTGGTCTGTAGCAAATCGAGATGGTGTTGTTGATTCTTTAGGTGATAATGTCAAAGAGATTGAAATGTTCGAATATTGGTTTAACAAAGCTTCCAAAGAAGAACGTAAAGCGATAATCAAACAATTAATCGAGTTTTAAAGGAAAGGAGCCTAGGCTCCTTTTTTGTTAGTGTAGAACCTTACCATTACTATGCTTGCATATAACGATAGGCATATATTCTACAACACTACTTCCTAAGTCACATTTTATGATCGGCCCAGATGCAGTGCTTCCTACATTTTGGGCGGATACAGAGAAGCTTAAAATTAAGCTAAAAATTAACGCTAGATAACATTTCATAATGACACCTCACTAAAAATCTCTTCAAACAAGAGATATTCATTAGTATGTGAGGTATTTCTCAAAAATCAAAAAATTTCCTATGAAAAATAATGAATGCCTATTTTGCTATTTCAAACAGTAACTTGTTGATAGTTGGTGTTTGGGTTTGTTGGAAAATCTAAGCTACTCTCATCATTTGATGTAAAATAGCCATAAACAGCAGACTTTATTTTCGAACATTATATTGCTTCAGTGTTTTTGTTTCGGTAGTTAGCATTCCTAGATGTTTGAATAATAGTCTTAGGTTTCTAAATAGTTTTTATGCGATATTTACTTGAGTAATATTATGAACATAAGCGAAGTTGCAAGCCTCACGCAGTTATCACCTAAGTCTATTCGTTTGTATGAAGACAAAGGGGTGATATCTGCACCGTTGCGTTCTGAAAATGGTTATCGGTCTTATGGTGAGAAGCAGATTAAAGAGCTCGGAATCGTAGCGAAAGCGAGAAGCGCTGGTTTTTCGCTTGATGAGTGTCGTGCGCTTGTTGAATTAGCCGACAACCCATGTCGCGAAAGTGCCGATGTTAAAGCAAAAGCGTTAAGTAAATTGGAAGAAGTGAATAAAAAAATTGAAGACTTACTGATCATTCAGAAGACATTGAAAGAGTGGGTTGAACAATGCCCTGGTGACTCAAATAGCCATTGCCCAATTATCGATTCACTTGTAGAGAAAAAGCCATAAGTTGGTTACTTATGGCTTTGACGGAGGGTTTTCTTGATTATTGTTTAGTAGGGCTTATCGTGAGAACAATGCCATCGACAGCAGTAATCACGACTTCCTCTCCCGCATCAATATCATGTGTACTCATCGCAGACCATGAGCTATCCCCTAGCTTTATCCTGCAGTTACCTTTTTGTACCGGCTCTAACAGGCGAGTCTTTCTTCCAATCAGTTGTTTCTCTCGCTGATTAAGGTCTCGAGTAGAGTCAGATTGCTTGTCACTAGATAGCTGTCTTCTCCACCACAGCCAAGTGGTGATAAGCGAGAAGCTCGCAAAGGATAGCCATTGCATCTGCCAACCGATTGGTAGTGCGCCTAATAAGGCGCCGACCAGCATGGCAGATATGCCTATCCATAAAAAGTAACCAGCGGTTCCAATTAGCTCAAGCGCTAACAATGCTAGGCCAAACGCTAACCAATGCCAGTAGTTTACTTGTTCGAGCAATTCGACCATAAGTTAGTCCTTACTACCCTTGTCATTCTTATGTGCAAACATCTCTGCAATACCCGCAACAGAACCCATTAGTCCAGTCGCTTCGAGCGGTAGCATGATGATCTTACCGTTTTCTGCTTGGCCAATAGACTTCAGTGCGTCGGTGTAACCTTGTGCAATAAAGTAATTGACTGCTTGCATGTCACCTTGAGCAATCGCTGTTGATACCATTTCTGTCGCTTTAGCCTCAGCTTCGGCAGCCCGTTCACGAGCTTCAGCTTGAAGTATCGCGGCTTGCTTTTGGCCTTCTGCTTTTAAGATTTCTGATTGCTTGTGACCTTCTGCTTTCAATATCTCAGCTTGTCGTACACCCTCTGCCTCTAGGATATCTGCACGTTTGTTACGCTCGGCTTTCATCTGAGCATTCATCGCAGCGGTAAGGTCTGCTGGTGGCTGTACGTCTTTGATTTCGATACGTGTAACTTTGACACCCCAAGGGTTTGTCGCTTCATCAACGATATTCAATAATTTGGTGTTAATCATGTCTCGCTGGCTGAGCATTTCATCCAGTTCCATCGAGCCCAGTACAGTACGGATATTGGTGAGAGTTAAATTACGAATCGCGTGCTCAAGATCATTCACCTCATAAGCCGCTTTAGGCGCGTCGATCACTTGAACGAAACACACCGCATCAATAACCACATTTGCATTATCTTTGGAGATGACTTCTTGTGCCGGGATGTCGAGAACACGTTCCATCATACTGATGCGTTGTCCGATTTTATCGATAAATGGAATGATCAGGTTCAGACCTGGTTGGAGGGTTTGTGTATAACGGCCGAAGCGTTCTACGGTCCAGTTATTGCCTTGCGGAACCGTTTTTACTCCGGCGAAAATAAACAATATTGCGACGGCAGTAAAGACGCCGATAGTAATCAATGTATCAATAGCCATACAAAATCCTTTGCAAGTTTAAGTTTTTGATAGTTCAGTATTGATACTGGCTCATATTTAAATTCTGAGCAAATTTATAAATGAGAAATGGGCCATAAAATATTGATTTTATGGCCCATTTTACATTCTATTATTCGATAAACTAATTGATTGAATTGTCAATTTTCGATGAGATATACGATGCTTATCTTTAGTGCTTTTAGGGTTTAGTTAGTAGAGCAGAGAGTACAGCTGTCGGCGGTACTTACTGGCAACTGGGTTACCTTGTCCAAGCGCACTTAAGATATCCATGAATTCTTTTTTCATATCACCATTGCAAGCATTTAGATCTTTTGCAAGGAAAGACCACAACAGTTCCATCGCTTCTTCGTTGCGATTCACTTGGTGATATTGCAATGCTAATTCAGATGCTGTCTTAGCGTCATTTGGGTCTTGCTGAAGAGCGGTTTCTAGTGCTTGTATTTCAGGGCTGTCTGCTGCTTGCTTGTGAAGCTCAAGCTTTGCGACTAAGCCTTTATAGTAATTATCTTGGTACTCTAGAGGAATGGTGGCTAGCTGAGTTTCAGCTAGATCAAACTGTTGCGTTTCTAGTAAACATTCTGCGATTGCCAGTTTTACCTCGCCTTTGCTCGTCAACTCTATTGGCAATTGTTGCATTGCTGCGAGCGCTTGTGCGTGCTCGCCTGCTTGCATTTGTTCGAGAGCCTGACGCAGTGCGAGTTCGTCTTGGCTAGGAAGATGTTTTCCTAACATTGCAACAATCGCTTCGATGCTTTGTGGACCCCCCAAACCATCGACAGGCTGACCGTTAACAAACAGTGCAATAGTAGGGAGTGCTTGTACGCCAAATTGGCTAGCAATTGCCTGTTCTTGTTCACAATTCAACAGAGCTAAAGTAAAAGCGCCGTTGTATTGCTGAGTTAATGTTTGCAGTTCAGGGATCACCTGAGCACTTTCTTGGCTCATTGGTGCCCAAAAGTGGATGAGTACAGGCGTCTGCATTGAGGTTTCTAATACTTGACGAAAGTTCTGCTCATTAAGTTCAACAATATGCGGAGATTGCATTTACGTTCCTTGAGGTGTGTTTTGTGGGTACGTTGCAAATATGGGGGGAGATGCTGGTAACTTCAAGATCTAACTTGGTTATCTCAAATAAAAAGAGCCAAAATAGAAAACGCTATGCTTCAATGTTGATAGGTAATTATCTCAACAGGGAGGGCATAGCGATATCATTGAGGTGGTCAGTGAGGCATAGCGTGAGATACTCAAAACAGAATAAACAACGTAATCGCCAGACTCACACCGACCCAATTAAGGCGGTTTAAAGTCATGAAATATCCAGATTAGGCTCATTAATTGGGAGTAATTGATGAGATAGGGTAATCATGACATCTAATTGTTACGGAAAAATTACATCGTTACATTAAAGTTTGCGACTCTACATTCAAAGTTAGCAATTTATGCTGCTTTTCTCAAAATAGGGTCTAGCAAGCGACTCGGTAGAATTCTTTTCAGCACCGCGAACACCTTAGTAGGTGTCGTCACTCGGTATCTTAGCTTTGGTTTCTCTGCGGTGAGTGCGTGATGAACTGGCTCAACACAACTTTCAGGCGGAAGAACAAAAGCGTTGTTCGATGACTCCTTTTCGAGTCGGTCTTTTTGTTGTTGATAAGCTTCTTGATGAGCGCTGCCAGTAATGGTGATCCATTTATTGAAAGCTTTCAGGGCATTATTTCTAAATTGGGTTTCTATTGGACCTGGCTGCAATAACGAGATATGAATACCACTACCATGCAGTTCTAAACGTAAGGTATCTGTCCAGCCTTCTAACGCGAACTTTGAAGCGTTGTAAGCGCCACGATATTTCATGGCCGCAAACCCTAATACGGAACTGTTTTGTACGATTCGGCCTTCGCCGCGTTCGCGCATGTGCGGAAGTATCTGACAAACAAGATGATGCCAGCCAAAGAAGTTGGTTTCGAATTGCTCTCTGAGACCTTGGGTTGGTAAGTCTTCTAGCGCGCCAGCTTGACCATAAGCGCCGTTATTGAATAAACCATATAATCCGTTAGGCGCTAGCTCAATAGCAAGTTGTGCAGCTTGTTCAATGCTTTCTTGGTTAGAAAGGTCGAGCTGTATGCAGGTCAGTCCCTCATCTTGCAGACGCTGTACATCTTGCGGATGACGACACGATGCAATGACGTGGAAACCACGCTTTTGTAGTGCATGCGCACATGTATAGCCAATACCCGTTGAGCAACCGGTGATCAGAATCGACTTGTTCACGCTTAATCCTTCATTAGAGTCTTTATCGCTCTAGGGTAAAGAATTAATCTTGATGTTGTAACAAGTTTTTTAAGGCTGGTTCTATTCTTGAGTAACTAAAGATAAATCCCATTTCAGTGAGTTTCTTTGGTTTGGAACGAATGCTGTCAAAGAGCAGACAAGAAGATTCACCCATCAGAAGCGACATTGCCCATTTCGGAGTGAATAAGAAATGAGGTCGGCGTAGTTGCTTGGCGAGTGTACTGCTGAACAGTTTGTTGGTGACAGGGTGCGGGGCACACATATTAAATTCCCCTTGAGCGTGAGGAGTTGACAATAAGTGGTTGATGGCTCTCACCATATCAAGCATGTGAATCCAAGGCATGTACTGTTCGCCTGAACCAAGTGGTCCGCCTACTCCGAGTTTGTAGGGCATTAGCATCTTCTTCAACGCACCGCCATTTTCACCTAACACAATCCCCGTTCTTAGTAGTATCACACGCGTCTCATCGGATTGGGCTCTCTTGGCTATATCTTCCCAGTGCGCGCAGACTTTGTGAGGAAAACTTTCGTCTTCTACTTGTAGTGATTCATCAAATGGGTGTTGTTGATCGCCATAGTAACCGACGGCTGAGCCGCTAATAAAAGCGTGTGGTGGGTTGCTACTGGCATGAATTAATTCGACCAGCTTTTCAGTGATGTGCCAGCGGCTGTTACAGATCCTCTCTTTTTGCTCTGTACTCCAACGCTTATCGGCAATCGGTTCACCCGCGAGGTTGACCACCACATCAAAGTCATTGAGATCACTGAGCTCATCAAGAGATTGAATGTAATGAAGGTTATTCTGGTTCAGGTGATTTAGGTTTTGCTTCGCTTTTTCGGGGCTCCGTGTCAACAATGTCACATCGTCAGTATTCCAACTTTTGACCAATTCAGAACCAATAAATCCCGTACCACCAGTTAACAATATCTTCATACCAATCTCCCTATTAAACATAATTATAGACATGGCTTGTTTTTGAACGCCAATCAATACGAAAAAATCACTATAACGATCATAAGGTTTCAATCGTGTGATACCCAAATTACGCCGTATCAATTTACGAAAGAATGAAATTAAATTCATCAGGTTAGGATGTATACCGCTATCACACTTATGCACTTTACTCCGATATGTTACCAACTGCGTAATATTTGTCACATAAGGAATGATAAGGATTTGCCATGATTATTAGTAATTAATAACCAGACACAATTTCAATGACTAGGAGTTGCGATGACGGCAGTGCTTGCTTTGTTTCGAGCCATGTTAGGTAGCCTAAGGGATCTCTTGCCGATCGTGGCGGTGATTGCTTTCTTCCAGCTTGTTGTTTTGCAAGAACCACTCCCTCATCTGTTGTCTATTCTAACTGGCTTAGTGCTGGTGGTTTTTGGACTGACTTTTTTTATCTTTGGCCTTGAAATGGGTCTGTTCCCAATCGGCGAGTCGATGGCTCAAGCTTTTGCTCGTAAGGGGAGCGTGTTTTGGTTATTGACCTTCGCTTTCTGTTTAGGGTTTGGTACCACCATTGCGGAACCCGCATTAACCGCAGTGGCCGCCGAAGCAGCAGAAGTGGCCGCTGAAGTGGCCGCTGAAGTGGCCGCTGAAGGTGGTGTTATTCCTAACTCTCTAGACGAAATGGAACAGTACGCCGATGGCTTGCGTTTCACCGTAGCATTGTCGGTGGGGATCGCCATCTTACTTGGGGTGCTGCGAATCTTAAAAGGTTGGCCAATTCAGTACATGATCATCGGAGGTTATATTGGAGTGGTGGTGCTCACTGCATTTGCCCCTGAAAACATCATTGGGATTGCGTACGACTCTGGCGGAGTGACTACATCGACCATTACCGTTCCGTTAGTGACCGCATTGGGTGACAGCTGCGAGCGAAACTTAAAACACCATGTATTTTTAACTTAAAACGTTTATTGACTCGAAATTACCCGAAATAAAGCGGGATATAACGAAACGAGAGAGGTGATTTCTGTCATGATTTGATGTTATGCATAAATGCATATCTTGACATATAAAGTTACGTTATCCCTTCTAAACTAGAGAGCATAGGACGACCGCATTCGGGAAAGTCCTCTTGTTGAACATATTCAATGAGTAATTTTCTATCACCGAGCAATTTAAAGTAATCTTCTTCGCTATAAGTTCCAACTCTAAGCTCTGAATACCGTTCATCTATCATCATGTCTGCTTGATACTCGGCAATTGCAGCATTGATGGCGGATAGTTTGTTTTTTTGCCATGACGCCTCTTGAGACACGTCAATTTTATCTGATTGAATAAATTTACCGTTAATATAAGAATAAGAACTAATATTCTCCCAAAACTGAAGGGGAAGCTCGTTTGTGTCAATGTCAAACGATTCTATAATTCTTTCGCTAGCCACTTTACCTACAGCAATGACCAAGGAGTTTTTGTCGAGGTGTATTGTGATTTTCTCTGTGATTGTATCCATACTTTATTTCCATGCTGATTTAACTGTAATCTCAAAGGTTGGAGCGACTTCCCCTGGTCTGGTCAGGTTTCGCGACAGGGTGAATTTCATGCCTTTTACTGGTTTTTTATTTTCTGTTACACACGGAATTAAAATAGTTTGTAAGGTGCCATGCTCATCACCTGATGCTCCTGCTGTAAAATTAAATTGTTTATGGTGCCCCCCTGATGAGTTTGATGTTGGACTCCAGTTGGATGCAGCGCGTAACTTAATATTGCGTTCGTACTGAATTGTTGTTTTTATATCCACTAAAACAAAACTCGATCCAATTACCTCATCAGGAAGTTCCCAGTTTATCTGTTCACCCTCATTTGCCGTAAAAAAAACGTACAGGTTTAATGCCCCAAGCAGTTGTGGATTCTCAGGATTGAACATTGGAGCAAGCCCTTCACTAAGGGCTTTTTCTGTAACAGCTTTCGTTTGACTTGTTCCTTTATAATTATTAGACAGTTGGACCACACCCGCTAGTGAGGTGGTTGCCGCTCTACGTAATAGTTTCTTTATGGTAAGGAATGCAGAATCATCGGTTCCTGCATCAACTTGAGCATCGGTGGCGATACGTGCAATTCCCGATTCTAGCTCCGTAGCATGAGGGATAATTGGCGTTATATTGATGGTCACCGCCGAGGCTTGGTATAAATCCATTGAGCACTCAATTTCGATTTGAACGTATTGATTATCAACAGAAGGGATGAGTGTTGAGGGGTACGAGCTATAAACTATGAGATTACCATCAGAATCATGCAGCCCAAACTCATTGATAAAGTGCTCAGCAAAGCGTGACGCGTCAACATAGACAATGGCATTGAACCAGTGCTCTTGTGTGTTGCCCTCATTAATATCTTGTCGACCGAACTCATTCACTAATTGTGTAACATCCGGTGTCGGCGTGACACTTGAACCATTTGCATCGCCTAGAGACATTTGCTCAATCAATAACTTTTGCCCACTTTGGTAGGCCGCTTCCAGCAGCTCTTTACCCTTATCGGTAAGCACAGCCGTGTGCTCTTGTGCAGATCCTAAACTCATATTTCATTACTCTTATTTCGGATAGTCATGCGATGTCGACTCTTTAGGGTGACCGCTGAATACAGTCCGCCAATTAACGTTGGGTTAGTTGGAAAATTTTTAGAGGTAATTCGGTTGCGTCCTTTTGAAATCGCAACGCTGAATATCCCTCCTATCGACGGCTTGTTTTTTATCGTCATTTGCCAATGTTGAGAGCCTTGTTTGTTGCTCTCAACGAGCGTGACGACGTTCTCATAGTCTTTTTGATTCAACCCTCCTTTGTCTTGAATCACTTCAACCAAAAAGGTGCCTTTAGCGCCAATTGGGTTCATTTGATGCCAAACCGTCAGCGTTGGGTTGAAACCTGTTAGGTCCAACGCTCGTTTTACAGCCCAGACCGTGCCTTTGTATCGATACAGCACTAAGCCCTCTTTGACGACTTCACGCTTTCTCGCGACCGTCCAGGAATCATCCCAGGTATCGACACGAAACCACCAAGAAAGCCAGGGTAAGTAAGATTCGTGGACGTTATCAATATCGATAACCTGAAGGCCATGAATGGCTAAGCGAAGCTCGTCCATCTCTTCCGTTGTCAGGAAACTCAGCGTTCGAAGTCGAACGTCTTGCTTTAAGATTTTGGGAAGCATTATTTCGTCTCGTTTATCCAGTGGTTATAGGATATTCAAACCTGACCACATAATTTCCGTTCGGCAGATGGACGCTATATATAAAGACACAATGCAGGCTCTAAATTACTCACAACGAGATAAACTATGAGCACTAAAAATCAAACTAAAAACACCGTTGAAACCGAATTAGAATCAGAAGTTCGAACCTTCACTTTGGAATATATTGCCCGTGCAATGATGGAGTTTGATATCTGCATGTTGAACACTCCGGTTCAATTTGGTGGGATGGAACTCAACTGTGCTAAGCGTGTGCGCAAAGCGCTGGTTAAGGACCGAATTGAAGCGGTGCGTTTCACCAAAGAGCAATACGGTTTTGAATCTAACGATGCCATCACCGCGCACATTGCCTCGAGCATTTTAGTGTTTGGCGAACGCACTGAAGAGAAGCGAGATGAGCATGGCAAGCTCACGAACTTGGGTATGAAAGGCGAAGTGGTTATTCCTGTCGACATGCTGATTAACCTGCCCTATGAAGAGCACATCAACTTGGCTCACCTGATGGGAAAGAGCTAAACCTCGCACGAATCAAACAGAATATTTTTGATCACTCTTTTCGACTGCTCACCCACAAGAAAATAGGTCTTGTCTCCGTTGGCGAATTACTCAATGTCGACTGGGCGCAATATACGTATCTCATAGAGGTCTTTAATCATGGCAATAAATAAGGACAGTGGTTACGCGTTAGAGCTCATTGTTGGGGTTAAAGATGCGTTTACTCAGCAGTCGAAAAAGATTGAAAAAGAATCGAATAAGCTGGAGCGAGAGTTTAAGCAGCTGCAAAAAACCACCGCGGATGTTGATGCCTTTAAAAAGGCTGAATCGGCCATTGAACAATTGACCGAAGCTGAAAAACAATACTCAAAAATTCTAGGACAAAAGAAGGATGAACTCCCCAAACTGAAGGCTGAGCTTGCCAAAGTGACACAGCAATCTCGAATCATGGCCAATGAAGAATCCAAACTGCAAGCGACCATCAATAAGCTTCGTACCGATTTGGCGGGGTTAAGTGACGCTGGCAGCACCAATACCAAAACGTTTAAGAAAAAAACGGGGGCCGTTGCACAAGCTGTGCGCACATTGCAGGCATATCAATCAAAACTAAACAGCACAACTCAAGATGAAAACCGTATTCGCTCTTCTATCTCTGCGACAGAGCGTGAGCTTGGTGATTTAACGAAGGCTCACCAGAAGAGCACCAATGAGATTAAAGCGCATGAGCGATTAGTATCACGCTTAGGCCACTCATTAAAAGAGGCGGGTCTCGATGTCAATGACATCACCCAAGAAGAGAAACGGCTGCAAGGCCAACTCAATCGAACCAATAAAGAGATTTCAGAGCAAGGTCGAGAGCTCGGCAAGTTACAAAACTTTGAAAAGCTGGGGGCGATTGCTGGAGGGGCCATGGCATCAGCAGGCTTCGCCTGGGCGGGGAATGATAAGTCTCGAAATGAACGTCTCCTTGCTGCTCGCAGTAGCTATTCATTAGAAGAGGTGCAATCGACCTCTCAACGCCAATTTCGTACCGACTTGATTCGGATGTATGGTGCAGACCAAGAGAGCATTTTCGCTACTCAAGCCCTCGCTAAACAGCAAAATTTAGGTGACGAAGATACTCAGGCATTAACAAAAGCCACTATCCAATTACAAAAGATTTTCCCTGACTATTCCTCACCCGAAACCGTTCGCGCCCTTGCCAATATTTCAAAAGGATTCGGCATCAGCATCGAGGAGGCTGCGAATAAGGTTTACGCCACCAGCTCAATGGTCGGTGATGCTAATGGGGATTTGCTCGATACTTTCGCTGAATACTCGCCTCTACTCGGTGACAAGATTTCATTTGACCAATTTGCAGCCTCTATTGTTCGCGCCCGTCAAGCCGGTGTTTGGAATACAGATAAGGTAGGTGATTCATTTAAAGAATCCTTTATGGCTCGTTTTAGTGATAGCGATGAGTTTGCCAAATTGGTGGGGCAAGGCGATAAAGCGGGCACCATTGATGCCATCACGGATACCGATTTGCGTAACCGAATTAAAGAAGCCGCTTACCGAGTACGCAGTGACGTTGAAACAGGCAATGCGCCAGGTAACAACTATGCAGCACTATTGGCTCTAGTGAATAGTGCAAACAAAACCGATGCTGCCACCGTCAAACCCATTCTTGAAGCCATCGGTGGCACAATCCTCTCTGAAGATATTGGTACCAACGGTTTAGACGCAATGCAGCAAGGTCTGCAAGAAGGGGGAAAGGTCTTTGACGGTGTTGATTCTCTTGATGATGCCGCTCAAGGAGTATCAACTTCTATCGACAAAGCCAAGCAATCATTCAATGCGACGACTGACACAGTATCGAACAGTGCGGCTAAGTTAATCGATAAGTTTGATGACTTAGGGACAGCGGTTTCCAATGTGACAGGCTCCGCGACTGGAGCTATGAACGAGAACTCTGGATTGGGTTATGCGGGTCTTGTCGGCGGCATAGGCGCAACAGCTTTCGGGGGAATGATTGCTGCCCGCCTTGGTAAAAAAGCCTTGGGTAAAATTCTTGGCACTGCAATGGGCTCTCAAGGTGGCTTCAAACCTGCGAGCATGTTTAGTGGCTTATTTACCAAATCTGCGGCTAAGCCGGTGGCGAAGGTCGCTAAAGGGCCGAGCTTTTGGTCGAGTGCGGGGAAAAAGGTAATGGATGGCGGTAAAGGTGTTCTCAAAAAGCTGCCAGTGGTGGGTCGAGCTCTAAGTACGACCTCAACTGGATTATTTACAAAGTCAGCCACGAAACCAGTAAACAATGTCGCCAAAGGAGCAAGCCCGTGGTCCTCTGCTGGGGAAAAAGTAATAAATGGTGGTAAAGGCGCTCTCAAGAAACTCCCCGTCATTGGTACGGCTTTGAATGCGGCCTCTATTGGCATGAGCGCCATTGAAGGAGATACGGAAGGAGTTTGGCGTGGTATTGGAGCCACGGCTGGAACCACACTAGGCGGTCTCGCGGGGAGTTTGTTTGGTGGCTTTGGTGCCGTCCCTGGTGCGATTGCTGGCTCTGTGGCGGGTGATGAGATTGCAGGTTGGTTATACGATATTTTCAATGGTAAGGATGATCCTGTTAACCAACAGGCTGTCGCTCAAGTGGAGCAAACAGTTCAATCTGCGACAATGCAACCCAGAAACGCCATCAGTCAGCCACCAGCCACAATCGAAGTGAGTTTTGCACCTGTCATTCAACTGGAAGCGGTGAGCTCTGAGGCCGATGTGATGGCACAAACCTTAGTGGCAGCCCTGCGTGATATGACGCCTCAGCTCAAACAGACATTGCATGATGTGATGGATGATCTTTGGAAAGATATGGATCATGTTGACCTCGACTAAAAATAAATATACTGTGTTTTTATACAGCACATTTAAAAGGAGAGTTTATTATGCGCGTTGATATGATCGTCAAAGCTTCTGGTTTACCCAAAGGAACATTCTCTTTGATTGAGCCTGAAATTCAAAAGCGTTTGTCGGTACTCGATCCCGATGTTTGTGTCCGTATTCGCAAGGGTGAAAACAATCATCTGGACATCATGGAAAGGGATAAAACCAAAAAAGAGAAAGCCCATGCGCTTTTGGAAGAGATGTTCAATGAAGCGGACGAGTGGCTGTACAACTCAATATGACAAAGGCGCAATTAAGCGCCTTTTCTTTTTAAGTTACAAACTAATATTGAATATTTCTCATCGACTCCAGCGTTTGTTCAAACGTTTCCTCTTCCATTTCAATGCCGATAAAACGTCGATTTAAACTCAAACACGCCTTACCTGTAGAGCCACTGCCCATAAACGCATCGAGCACCACATCATGTTCACGGCTGCTGGCGGTAATGATATGTTGCAGTAAGTCTTGTGGTTTTTCGCAGGGATGCTTACCTGGATAATATTGCACCGGTGCAAACTGCCAGACATCGGTATAAGGCACCTCACTGGTGACGGAGAACGGTCGACGTAAATGTTCGTATTGCGCTTTTAGATCATCGTATTCCAATACCAAGTTTTGGTAGTTATTTTTTAAAGCGTCATACTCCTCCATTAGGTCGCCATGCGTCTTCGTTAATTCTCCCTTTTTACTTGCGAAAAGCTGTTGAAGCTTTTGGTATTGCGCTTTGTTGGGGAGTTTCCATTGGCTTTCACTAAACCAATGAGAGCACATTTGTGTCCCTGTTGCCGCATTGATTTCTTTTGCTGTCACACCAAGTTGTTTACGAGCATTGATGAAGTAATCCATCAAAGGTTTGAATACGTGTTTCTTGAGCTCATTGCATTGAGAAGCGTAACCAGAGCAACCTTTGGCATAGCCTTCAGCGTTATAGTGGCCAGCAAATAAAATACGTTCGGTGGACGGAAAGAACATGCGCAAGTCCGGTTTGTGCATTCTTCGCCATGGGCCTGACGGTTTGGCCCAAATGATGTGGTTAAACACTTCAAAGCGGCTTCTGATGAGAATTTCAGTATCACTGGCCAGCTTTGAACCACAGAACAGATAAAGACCTCCTGAGGGTTTAAGGATTCGCCAGAACTCGAGAAGCACTTCATCGAGCCAGGCTAGAAATGAAGCGACATCTGGCCACTGATTGTCCCAGGCATTACGTTTGACTTGGAAGTATGGTGGGTCGGTTAAAATCAGATCAACGGAGTTGTCTTCAAGCGTTTTAAGGTAGGTTAAACAATCGGCATGGATGAGGCTGGCACGGCCATCGTGCAATGTGTGTTGGTGCATTCTTATCTCCTGTTAGCAAGAGCCTTGAACACAAATAGCGGTTGAAAGCCGCCAGCAATAACGAATTAAAGCTGGCGGCGTTTTGTTGCTTCCTCTCCAATTCCTTTATCAAAAAGGTCTTGGGTCTCAGGTACTCAAGGCATCAAAACACCGATCAACTTTATCACGAGGAACTGTGTATTTATACAGTTAATTATTTCGAATTAATTGCGTTAAATCAGGATAGGGCTGTTGTGAAAGCTGTTCGATAACAAAGGCCACGTGATGGACAGAGTGCTCAGGCAGCATTTGGGATACAGAGATAGGGTCAACATGACCTTGTTTAGACTGTTCAATAATCAAACTCACCAGCGTTTTATGTTCAGGTTTAATCGTTAACATGCTGAAATTCCATGTAAATTCAACGTGAACACGACACTAGTATGGTGTGCCGGGAATAGCCAGTGCTTTGTGATGATAACTTGAGTTAATTAGAGCTCTGCAGGATGTAACAGCAGGTGAGCTTGATGCGTTTTTGCATTCCACTCTTTCATTTCTGCGATAAACAAACCATGTCGATGAATACTGTCAATGAGGTCATACGCTCTCTCATGTTGAATTAACATAGACAGAGGGCTAATCTGTGTCATATTGTCGAAACCCTGTTCAATATGTTCTTCTAACATATACAAAACACTCGGTTCTGCCTCAGTTCCTTCCTCAAAAAGCCTCGACTCAATGCCTTCTTCGTCATATAGGTGCACAAGCAGTGAGTACAGCTTCTCCGCACCAGCGAGCTTGGTCTTTTTAGCCTGGTCATTAAGTTGATAGAGCTTCATCTCTAGGTTCCCTTCTTTTGTTCGAGCCGCTTGAAGCATCAAGCGAATGTCTTTTTTAATCGCAGCGTAGGCCTTATCACTCATTTTGGGCTTTAGATATTTCAATAAAATCTCATTACGCTTTGCAATGGGTACGAAACGCGAGCTAGCCGATACTTGGAACAATAGATGAAGCAAAGCATGCGTTATGGTTTGGTGTAATGTTTGATAGTAATCAAACTCTTTTTTCATTTGCATAAGGACTAAATATTTGACGAATACAACGTATTGTTATGTGGTCATACTGTCCATAAATCAAGCTATTGAAATAATTAAAATGAAAGGTTGTTACTGCAGTTCACTAAACACCTGCTTGGAAAGCACTTGCTGAGTGGCAGCGCTTACTCGGTAAACCCGTGTATTGCCATACGCACTCGCAAACGCCACCGCCCTGAGCGAATCGTCTAACTCAAGCACAAACTGCACGCTAGGTAAAAAGTCCCCACTTTCCAATTCATCAAAAGCCAACAACACCTCATCAGGTGAGATCATCAACTTATCTTGTATCATTTCTCGAAACGGCTCTAGCTCTGGCGATTGTCTTATCGCGTTATTGAGTGTGGTAACCGATAAGCCTTGTTTCGCGACGGCTTCGGCTTGCTCTTTCAAGACGCGTTTACTTTGTGCGTGAGAGTAGTTGAGAATGCTTTGGGTCAGTCCATATTCTTGCGCCCGCTCCATCATCGATACTGGCAGCGTTTTCATTGATACTAATGGCGAGCTAGTAAACTGATGCTCTTTGCCTGTTGTCGCATCCTTATCCAAGGCTGTACCACTGACCTCTGCAGAGGCCTGTCGCATCGATGCGGGTAGTGCTTCATATTGCTTGCGTGATAGCACTGAAACGGTCGCGCGGCATTTATGGTGATTGGGCGGGTAAAAACTTTCCCAAAATGGGTCGTCTTTCGATTTAATAACGCCATCAAGCTTTCTGCACAGCTCTGTGGTGCCCGAATCGAGCACCGACGAATAAACCAAAAACTCGACTAAATCATTATGAGCAATTTGAGTCCAACGACCTGAATTGTATGCGGTCATCATATTATTGCGATAATGCAACTCTAACCAATAAGGATTGACCTGAGAGAGTCCTTCTTGCTCAAGAAGTTGACGGAGGTTCCCTAACGTTTCAGAGCGTGATGCGCCGCTTTCTAATGCTTCTTCATAGCGTTTTTTAACGCGATTGACCGCATCAATACTGGAGACATTTGCTACGGTAAAGGCACGGAGCTTCATCGCTGCTTCCATCTGCCGATACGCTTTAGTATCGGTCGGTATCATGGCTTTGAGTGAATCAATCGCTTCCTGAAAAGGCACCTCATCCACGGCAAGATAAATCGGCGCGTAAGTGAGTTCGAGAGGTTTATCGCTGGCATCATTGATAGCATTATGGATATGCGCTTGGCCCAGTAGCCAACTCACCATCATCGAAGCGGCATAGATGTTGGTGTATTGTGTTGTCACTTGGGTGATATCGATATCGTCTGGATTTGAATGCGCTTTGAACGCCGCTTCCAGTTCGCTTGAAAGGCTTTTGACGGTTAATGAAAGCGCCTCATCTTCAAGGCGCTGTAATTTGGTGAGGTTATCGGTCTCTTGTTTATCAAGACTTTTTAAAGCAGACATAAATGCTTTCCTGGTGCATCTGAAAGATACGTGGGCTTATCAGCGGTTGTCGGCTCATTGACGATATTGTTCACCAACTCTTTATAAGCGTCCTCATCCACTCGAATTTTAAGACTGCCTTCGCGACCATTAGCTAAGAATATCCATTTAAACAGCGTGTCGTTAAGCGTCTTATGCACCATACGAGCATCGCGTTTGGAGACGCGCATGCCCGCTCTTTCATGAACTTCACCCAATGACCGCGAGCCGTATTTTTGATTACCGTTCGTCAAGGTTTGACCGGTGATGCGCTTGGAGATTTTATTGTCGATGTATTCAATGGTTCGAAGCAGTTCATCCACCTTACCGTTTGCATCAAGGGTGACGATTTCTTTTACACCAGAGAGTGCCACCGCATCTCCGTTCATCACAGGGGCCAACGAGTTGGCTATCGCTTGTACGTCATCCCCGCCATTGGCATTTTCAGCCAGAGCAATCGCGGTTGGGATCGCGTACTTCTCGCCCAGTCGCTCGATGTTGGCCCAGCTTATCCACTTACTTTGCCAAATGGGCCACACTGACTCTAAGATGGTTTCGCCGTATGGACGCTCGGTGGTTGCATTGCGCAGCACCGGAATGACTTTCCCTGCCACAGGCGTTTTCGCTGTGTAGTCCACGGCGCTGTACACCAAGGTGCCATCTTTTAATAGGCGAAAGTCTTCAGGCCGTTTGGGCTCTGAGTGAGTGAGACAAAGCTGTGAGCCGACTTTCTCCCAGATAAGCTCTACGGGCATAAAACCAAATTCCGTCGCACTTAACATCTGCTCCATCAACATTTCTAAATCAAAGTCTGCCATCACTTCGTTGTAAAACGCAATGTCATTGGCTGAGCCTTCCATCACGTAGGGCACCGTCATGGCCGTGGCATGACGCATTTCAATGCTTGATGCGACCTCTTCATCGAGCAACATGGCGCGAATGGCCCCAAAGTAGTAGTTGCTGCTTTGGTAGCGAGCGTTGCCGAGCTCTGCAGGTAATGGGTAGTGATTAACGATAACGTCGGTGGGAAGCCGAGCGATAAGGGACGATAATGTGAGATTCTTTATCACGGGCAATCGCAGCTCCTGTGTATTGAGCACCGCTTTCAGTGCCATTATTAAGGCCAAGCAAGGCGTTGATTAATGCGAGCGCTTCGTCTTTGCGGTCATCAAAATCAAACTCGCTGATTTCACCCAACTCGTAAATTGCCCTTTGAGTCATGCCTTCAGCCAACACTTCTTTGTCATCCTCGCTATAAAGGCGAGACAAGGCATTCTTTTGACCAAGATAGGCATAGCACCAACGCGCGGCGGATTGACAAGCGGTTTGAGCGTTGCTCTCATCGTTGTAAGTTAAGGAGTGGTAGATTTGTTCATCCAGGGAGCTCGATACTCCCTGGATGGTGACCATCGCTCTTAACTCAGTAAGGGTAATAGCCATTATCACCCCTTACGCTAATGCGCCATCGGCCCAACAAATGGCATCAACGACAACCGCAGGCAAAGGTTTTGACATGGTGTACACATCCGCGCCACTTGGGTCATCGACTTTCTTCACCTTCGAGAAGAAAGGTAAGGCCTGAAGGCCTGCGTCCAAATCATCGAGCGCGGCATAGTACGGTGTGTGTCCCGCATCAAGGTCAATCATCACCATCTTGTCATCATCAACGGTTTTTACGCGGGTTTTCGTCCCGCCTACCATGGTTTCGTATGAACCATTTTCAAGGTTGATGAGGTAGCCGCCTACATTGACTTGACCCTTGCTGACTTTCACATCGAGCACGTTGGATTTATTTTGTCCTGCTAAGGTAACAATGCGAGCAAACAACGTTTTACCACTCAATACTTCCAAGTTTGCGCCATAACCTTTCGCTTGAATGGTTTCATCCATTTCTTGCAAGGCGGTGTACACGTGTTCGATGGTGGCGTCTGTGGCTTTCAGTGAGCTGTTAAAGTTGTAGCGAAGGGTTTCCCCAAAATCCACTTCAAACAATTCCATTGCGCCGTCTGCGGTTTTCATTGGGTAGGCAATCTTGCCTGTCAGCGATTGAGCGCACAGCGCTTCAGTTGAGACTTCAATCTTGCGCATCACACCAAACTGAAGCATTTCAAAAAACTTTTGAATGTTCTTTAAACCTAATGCCTTGAGGTTGTTGAGCTCCGCTGCTGACACATGCGATACCGTCGAAAAACCCTGTGGCTCGATGGATTGAGTTTCTAAGTCATTACCACCAAGCTGATACGCTTTGGTGCCGCGACGTACCACCGGAATGTTAGACAGGGTCTCTTTGAGTACATTCCAGGGGATGCGCACACTTGGGTAAAACACCGCATCCCCAAACACCTTCTTGCGAATACGCATAGGCACTGGTTTGCGCTTTTTGTAGTTGTTCAGCAGCTCTGCCCACTCTTGAGGGGCTAACAGACCGCGTAAAATATCAATAATATCCATGCTTTGTTCTCTTTATAGCCGCTTATCAAACAGCGGCATGCATTAATGGGTGGGGTTATTTGTCTAAGCCTGACTCAGAAGCGTTGTTGTCTGATTGCGCTTCATCATCGGGGGATGGCTCTGAGTCTTCTTTTGGTTCATCCGCAATCACCAAGTCAACGCTATCTTCGACGCGTGGGTATTCCCCTTTTTTCGTTAGGGCGACATAAATCGTCACTTCACCATCACCAACAGGGGTGATAAGTCCTAATTTCTCATCGACGGTGGCCACGGCTTCATCACTCGAGGTGTACTTTACGATTTGCTCATAAGGGTTATTGAGAACAAAATTCAAGCCGCCGCTTTGCACATCAACGCCAAGCTCTGAATACACAACCGGTGAATCATCCACTTTACGAAAACCGACAGGCTCGAGTTTCAACTTATCTTCTGACTCATCGTCTATATTTGCCGTAGCCTGCAGCGCGGGTTTGCCCATTTGATGATAAGCATCACCTTCACGTTTTAATGTGTGAAGCTTCGCGATGGCTTGCTCAATCAAATCGTTACGGCGTGAATGATGCAGCAGTGTGCGTGGGTGAGCACCCATTTGAACAAAGGCATTCGACGCGTCACGCAGCGCTTTAGAAAAGACTCCATCTTGTTTGGCTTTTTGTTGCTCTAGGGGACTCATAACCAGGCTCCTTCTGCAAAGAGTTGAACGCAAGAAAGCGTAAATTCATTCGCGGCGGTGAGCGCAGAGTCATCCGCAAGCACCACACGGTCGCGAAGGTACGCGCCAAGGCGAAGTACTGAAACAGACCCATCACCTTTCATTTGTTTGGTGGTGACTACCCCTAGCGTCACTTGAGTGACGGTAAGATTGCCAGCGCCATCATCTTGAACGGTGATCAACGGGGAGCCGTCCCAGCGCCCAGTGATCATGCCATCAGTGATCACCACGGCATGACCTGGCTCTAAATCGGTGATGCCATTAACCATCATTTGTTGGATGACGTTGCCACCGGTATAACTGCCGACAATGGCGGGTGCGCCCTTGATGGTGGTTTTCATTCCAAATTCCATTACCAACCCTCCGGATCAAAGTTATCTTTTTGAGCATTGCCTCCATCGGCAAGCTCTAGATTTTGAGTCAATGCATCCCACGCTGACTTTTTAGGTGGGGTCGCGCTCTTTTCAGGCATCGCAGTCAGCATACCTTTGAGCTGGCTGTAACGATTACCGTAGCCTGATGCGCAAAGTTCAATCGACGAAGCACCTTCAATCATGACTTTCACACTCTTGCGAAGCTCGTCGCTCATTTCACGCGAGCCCGCTAGCTCGGTCAGTGTTTCCTTACGATCGCCTGCCAACGTTTCTTGCATCGCAGTAACCGCACCGTTTGATTTGTCGTCATCGGTCTTAGTCGGCTCTCCATCTTTGTTTTGCTCACCTTCTTTTTTAACTGGCGGCGTATTAGGTTTAATCCCCATACCGTCAAGCTGCTCTTTGACGACATCGCCAAGCAGCGTTTTGAGTTCGTCTTTCTTCATGGTTATTCCTGTTTCATTGTCATCAGAGCCAGGTTGAGTACCGACATCTGCACTGAGATAGATAGCGTCATCACAAAAGTCGCTATCGCTTAGATCCACCACATCACGGGTTTTCGTGTCCGCCGCCGGAGGAAGCTGCCCCAAGAAGGCAAGGTGGTGCATGTACCACTCACCCTCTTTATCCGGTACTGGATGGATGCCAGCACTGAAACCTTCAAACTTGCCCGAGTCTTCCAGTGTTTCCATCTCGGGGGTGTAAATCACCTCACCCACAAGGACGGTTTTTCCACTTTTATCGCCACTGCCAGCTTCCGTTCTGAGGTTGGACGCTCGCCCCAACGCGGCAATCTGATCGCTGCCTTTGGTTGGGTGACCTGGGGTCACAGGCGGGCGGGCGTCCGATTTATAATGGCGAACCACCGATTCGAGCTGCGCTTTCGTGACGGGTTGACCATTTTTTTGAATGCCATCTGCCACAATTTCCAACTTACGAATTCGCATATCGACTCCTTACAAGGTCACGGTGATACCAAATTGCCCTGGTGCATCCGGCGGGTATTTCGCACCGGTTTGCATGTCGAGCATAAATACGCGTCCAGAGGTATTGCTGATCTCAATAAAATGCACAGCAATGTTGGCGGTGTACGGCGAGCCTTCATCGTTATAACCAGGCACCGGAGGGTTTTTCACAAACCCATGAATACGGGTAATTCCCGCATCAATGATCTTGGTCCCTGTTTCGGAATCCAGCATGCGTACTTGTCCGGTGAGGCGCAGCTTGATCCACCCATCGTTATTGGTGAGTTGAGCCACGTCGCCAAGCGCCACCGATTGAAACTCCACTGTTGCCGTTGGGGCTTCGTACTTGCCGGTTGGCACTTCGACATCACCCAAACCACCTAAGCCGCCCACCGTGGCCATCTTGCGCTGTAGGTCGCTGCTTGCGCTTTTTACGCGTCCGACGTATTGGGTTTCATTAATGAACGCCATCTGGTCACGCCAGACCACACTTTTCTCTGCCATGACTTACCTCATGCAATCAGTTTGTTAAAGGCGCTTTCTAGCCCTTCAACGTAAATTTCAGCTTCAAATTCCACACTCTGCATAGGCACAGGCGGTGTCATTCGATAGCGGTACTTAATTTTGCCTTGCATCAGATTGGTGAGCGGGTTGTCACCGGCATCAATTGACACATTGCTGTACACCAACGCGGTGCCTTCTTTCGAACGAAGATAATCGTTCACCGTATCTTTCACGCGGCCACAGGTCGTATTGGCAATATCCGTTGGGCTGGTGAACATCGGAAAGTCTAAAAACTGACGTGTAGCGTCCTCAATGCTTTCCTCTATGATGTCTGCCGTTCGGCGCACCGATAGAAACGACAGGTAATCGCTCTTGGCTGGGAACGCGGTGGAGTAGTTACCAAAGTTCTTCCAACCGCCATGATTCATCAGCGTGGTAATGCCGTTCACATTTAAGTAGTTCACATCACACGATGGATCGCTTGGGATGTAGTCAAGATCAATGGAGGGGCCTATCACGTCGGCCATGACATAGTTGGATGGGGAGCACCAGTAACCGGTTTCCGGCACAATGTTCTGCTCGGTTTGGTTGCGGTCTACCTGAGCAATGAGGCCACACAAACTTGGCGCGTACCAATCGACCACCGTTGCTCCGTCTTCATCTAACACTTTGGGACGTGGCCAGCCGACATACGCTCGTTGTGAGGTGTACTTTTGCTTCCAAGCGTACGCCTCAGTGGGTGTTGAAATATGCTCCGGCATATCTCCTACCCAAATGCCGCGGATAGTGCTGACCGCGCCCACGGCGAGCCCCATTGCGCCATCTTTGTGTAAGATGCCTGGAGCCATGTTGATTTTGGATGAAAAGCCGTAGCTCTGTTTCGCTTTACGCAGTAACGGTAGCGCTTCCATGAATTTAGCCAACAGCGCATCGGTGACACGGGAAACGGTCAGTACATAAGTGAGCTCAATGCCAGCAACATCCCCCACATTAATGGTCATATCGTTGTCATTGGTGTAGCTGACGTTGCTCTTGGGTGCGAGCTTCACGGCGACCACCGTTTGACCTTCTGAAAGTGGTGTGATCGTGCCATCACTACTATCAACCAAGGCAATGGCTTCATCATCAATCGACCAAACAGCAGTTTGCTCATACGTATTGGTTAACGCGTTCGGCTGAGAGTCTGCGCCTAAGAACGCTGTCGCAACAGAATCACCCAGCGTCGCTGGACTCATGGTCTTGCCTGCGTTTGGATTGGTTTGTGCGACCGTCACGCCATAGACATGGGCCTCATCTACGTCATTCTCACCATCATTAAAGGTGACCAAGGCGGTGATGTTAGCAATACCGGCTTTCACAGGCGTTACCACGCCCGTATTAGCATCCACTGTCGCAATGAGATCATTGTCCGAGCTGTACGCAATGCGACAAGTGTGAGGGTTTAAAATCGTGACAGGTAAGCTTGCGCCATCATCAATATAAATAGAGACACTGGATGTGCTCATCGTGACGCCAGAGACCGCTGGCGTTTCAACGTCAGGGAAGTCGCTGTCCTTACCTAAAGGGATTGATAGAATGGAGTTGCTTGGTACATAGTGGTGAACGCGACGAATGGCATTGGCGAGCGAGCCTTCACCGAAGGCCTTCTTCGCGTCATCGTAATTGGTGGTGTGGTAGAGCTTTAATGGCTCTGCCAACTCAGAGGTGCCAAACACACCAATCACACTGGACGACACTTCGATGACCGAAATGGGACCTGTGAGCGATTCGATGGTTCGGATGCCGTGAAGTAATTCGGCCATGGATACTGTCTCCTGTTCATCAGTGGAGTCAGTATCTGAGATTATTGGAGGATAATTTCCGTTCGGCAGGCTTAAGCGTTAGTAAAATCGAACACGTCACTTTGCCCCGTGGCGAGGATTTGGCAAGAAAGCTTAATGCCAATAATGCCCTGTGGCAAATCGGTTTGAGTGACCACAATACTGTCGAGTTTGACTCGAGGCTCATACTTAGCCACCGATTCAGCAATGGACACTTTCAATCCTTGCACTTCCCATTGAGGCTTATCAATGTACTCCAATGCATCCGCTGCGTAATCCGGCATATAAATCCGTTCGCCTTTGCCGGTGTACACAATCATAAAAAGTGACTGCTTGATATCGGCCACCAAATCGGTGTTTCGTCCGCTTCCTGCAAATTTGAGTGAGTAGGTCATGCGTACCCCGTTTGAATTCGTTTGAAATCCGGTTTGAATGAGTTTGAATAAAATTATTTGAACATTCACACCCGATAGAAATTAAGCGCCCTCAGAATCGCTCTGAGGGCGTTTTGTCATTTATTGGTTTGCGGTGGACGTTGGTCTGCCTTCTGCGTCATTGTGTTTATGGCTAATCACGGCGACTGTGACACCATTGATGGTCACCGAGCCTTTCATGGTGGCACCGCTGTTCATCACGGCTGCACCCCCCGTTGTACTACCATATCCTGCGGCCCCGACGAGTCCGGTAAATGTTGCTGTCATATCCCCCGTCAGCGCTTTGGTAATATGGGTTTGACCATTGAGTAAAATGGTCGGTGCATTGACGGTGTATTTAGGGCTATCAATGGTTACACCGGACTCGTTTACGATGAGAGCAGGTTCGTTACCTTTAATTTTTAATACGCCCGTTGCGCTACTTTGGTCATATTCCAAAAGTGTGCCGTCTTTAAACCGGACACCAAACTTATCAACATTCGCGATATAGGGCTTTGCTGATTTGTTCGCCATCGAGCCAAGCACAAAACCAGACATCATTGAACCGCTAGGAATGAACAGACACAGCACTTGCTCACCAGGCTCAAGGTTGCACGAAATGCTCACGTTCTTACTACGAAAGCCCAGCACAGGCAACCAATCTGACTCAGGGTAACGTAGACCAGGGAAAGTCACCTTTACGCGCCTTAGCTCGGCATCCACCTTACTCACCTTGCCAATGCACACCAGCTTGCGCAGCATAGAGAGTACATCGCTGAGTTTGGTTTTAATGTCTGCGAGTTTGTTGAACATAGAGACTCCTAACGCATCATTCGTCGCAAAGCACCACCACCAAAGCGTGAGAGCGCTTTCGCGGCGCTACTGATTGATTTGGGCGTTTGTGATGTTGCGCCGCCCACAAAGCCAGACTCGAACCCACTGATGGCCATCTCCACTGCATCGGGTCCGTCATCATGGCCACGAGGGAACTCTAAGAACATTTGACGAAGCAACGTCTGAGTCTCTAAGAATTGGATAAGTCCGTTCTCCACTTGGGAAGAAAGTGACTTGATACGCACTTGCTTATTGCCCCCTTTGAACTCTCGAACCGGAAGGCGCACGCCTTTCTTCTTGGCGTAACGCATCACTTCTTTTTTGTAAATCTTCTGGAACGCAACGGTTTCGAACATCACAAAGGACGGCCTGTGTTGCCGGAAGACATCCACAATGCGCTGGGCAAACTTAAGGTCAGACTCTTTCCAGCCTTTGGCAAACAACACATGATCCACCATGGTAATTTTGTGTCGAGCCACCACGGCAATAAAGGACCAGTCACCTTTTTTAAGGCCCGTAGCAGGGTCAATCGCCATACCAATGGTGCAATCTCGAAGATCTAATTCATAAGGTTTGAAGTAGACAAACCACTCTTCCTTAAAGTCGGCCTCTTCATCGGCGATAGGACGGTTCATCCATTCCGTCCACCAAGCACTGCCTGACGCGATACGTTTATTGTCTAACTCTTGCAAACTCCAACGGGCTGGAAATAAGGAATGCCCTGACGGGGTAATGGCACTGAAGCGCAGCCCCAACCAGTTAGGCAAACGGCCATCTTCAATTTGTTTAAGGAGACGTGACGGTAAATCGTCTGGGTGCATGATGGTGTTGGCGATGATGGTCAGCGCCCCTTTGCCCAGATTCATAATAACTCGTTTAAACCAGCGCTCCGCCTGACGACGCAGTGCCGGCGATTCCACCTCTTTGTCATCGAGCAAGTCATCACAGATAATGTGAGTCGGACGTTGGTACTTGTTTTTAATACCACGCAGCCGCTGCCCACGACCGACCGCCACGATGGAAGAGCCATTGGCCAGTTTGATTTTGCGTTTCGTCCAGGTGTTACCTCGCTGCTCTCCATAATCATCCAGAATCAGTTCGTTATCTTCTAAGTCATCTTTGATGGCGTCCATCATCTCTTTGGCGCTATCGGCAGACGCACCACAAATCACAATGAATGAACCAGGATGATTAAGCGCCAGCCATAAAGGCATGGCCTGAGTATTACGGGTGGTTTTACCGTGATCGCGTGGTTCGATATCGAGAATGCCCTCATACTGACCACGCTTGCCGTTTTCAAGCGCAAGGGGCTGTTTGATAAAACCGTGGTCGCGCGGGTCAATGAGCGCTTTGAACAGCGCTTCGTCTTGATGATTCAAATTTCGATTGGCGGCCAAGCGAGTCAGTGCGAGCTGGTATTCACTGAACTCAAGTGTGAACGCATCCGGCATATAGGTCTGACAGAAATATGCAAAGTCACGTTTAGATTTGGCACGGCGCTTTCGACGCGCCTTTTCTTCTTTTTCTTTTCGGGCTAAATCACGCCGCGCTTGGGATTGGGTCTTCTTCGTGGCGCATTTGTCCTCAGCGGCGATATGCGCACTGTCTCGAATATTCTCTAAATCCGCATCGGACAATCCACCAAAGAGGCCGCTCATCGACGGCCTCGTTTCGTTTTTTGGTCGACACGAATTTTCTGAATGATGCTGACCAACTCAAGCAAGAGCTCGGGGCGCGTCTCTTTGAGTATATCGGTAAGCTGACTTTCAAACTCGGCCTTTGCCGCATCGACCCCTTTACGAAACTCAACTTTCAATCGGTCAAGGTTCACCTGTGCATCCGATAGTCGCGCTAACAAGTTGGCCAGCTTGTTCGGATCTTTAAATGACTCAGGACCAAACTCCAATTCACGCAATACTTTGAACATGTAGCGCTGCATGATTTGTAAGTTCAGCTCTGAGATATCGGTGTTGGGGCTGTCTTTGAATTCCTTTAGAAAGACCTCTGCCTGCTCTTGAACCAGACGCTGCTCTTCAATCAACTCCTGATTACTACGAAGCACACGATGCACTGACGAACGTGAAATATCAAAGCCGTCTTCTTTGAGCGCCTCCGCGATATCGTCCAGCTTCATTTTGTCCACGGTGTACATCTCAATGACGCGCTCAAGCAGCCCGTGCAATTCCACCTTTGAGCGTGGGGCCATGGGGTTTCCTTCTTATTGTTCTCGTGAGCGTGCAGCTTATCCCCCGAAGGGTTGATTAACTTCCGTTCGGCAGATGGCCGCTAAATAAAAGGCAGAATTTAAGCCTGGTTCAAACACCGTTCAATGGAGCGTATCAGCGATGAAAGGTTTTCTTGATGCATTGCATAACACCACCAAAGCGATTGAGGGTCTGCCAGAGACGTTGGCTCCCTTTGGTTTGCAGTGTGTGCGCAACAACATGAAAAACGGCACGTTTAAACCCAACGCTCCGCTGACCAAAAACACCAAGAACGCAGGGGCTAAACCCCTGTTTGATACAGGTGAAACTTACGCCTCATTGACGTACAAGGCTGGCAAAGAGGAATACCGCATAGGCACCAACAAAGCCCATGCGCCACTGATTAACAATGGCGGCGTGATCAAAGCGAAGAAAGCCAAACAGCTCGCCATACCGGTCAACAAGCAGGTAAAGAAACGCTCCGAGGTGTATGGGGTGCGTAAAACCTTGGAAGGATTAGAGCGTCAAGGCTGGAAGATTTTCTACCGTCCTCATTCCATCATGGGACGAGCACCCTTGGGGGGTAAGGCTTTTGGTCAAAAGGTGAAGACCAAAGCCAACCGAAACAACAAAGGCGCAGATAAAGGCGTGTTTTATGTGCTGTATATCCGAACGCCACAGGTCAAAGTCTCCAGTCGTGAGTTCATGTACTTAAGCCCAGAGCAGCAGCAAGCACAACAAGAGATGGCATTAGAGCAGTTAAAGGCAGCAATCCAATGAAAGTGATACGAACATTAGAAAAAACGCTGGAAACCTCACTTGGCATGCAGGCGGTGGTTGAGCCCTCCAATGCGGTAGCCAGAAAAGAAGTACGCGTGATGTTCAATGGTATCCGCGCGTTGAATCGACTGGCACTGACGACACAAGGCTCGTTCGCGGCTTATGAAATGCTCCTTGATGTGGTGATTTCAGCCAGAGTCAGCGGCGGGAACACGCAATGCTTCTTATCTAGCCAACAGATACAACTCAACCTGAGCATGACTGATTATCTCACCCATGATCTGATTGTTTTAAAAGACATTGGCGAAGACTTGCCTGTTGGCTTTGGTGAATTCGGTGAGAGCCTGACGGTCGTGGGCGATGCGGAGATGTCCGACGCTCGCAAACTATCATCCGGTTGGAGTGAGCCAAAACAAAACGATGACTTTGACCCCAAAGATGATCTCTTTACCTGGCGCGAAGATTGGCAAGCCACATTAGCGCTCACGGTACACAAACACTTTACCAACCCTAATGTGACTGAAATTACCGCCAAGAGCATTCTCACAGGTGAGAGTCACACCATCAGTGATGAGGAACCATAGATGACAGAGCAAACAACGAACTACTCCCAATGGGGCGGCTTTGGTGACTTAGTTTTTAAGGGGCGCTTCACGCCAAACAAAATCAGCGACTCGCGCACTTTTAAGATCAACAAACAAGATCTCATTAACGGTTATCCCGCGCACCAGAATATGGGGGAAGATGAGCACACCGCTTCACTGGAGCTGACTTTCAATAATTACTTTGTCGACATCACGAAGATGACCAAGCAGCTCGAATTAATGGGCGAAAACGGTGTGCCTCGCGCTTTGGTCGTGGGCTCAGAGGTGTATGGGCAGTTCTGCATTCGTAAAATCAATCGTACTCACATTGAAACCTTGCCCTCTGGCGTTATCACCAGTGTCAATTACCAAATCGACATCGTGGAAGTGCGTTCGTGAACACCTTAATTGCACGCCAGAGCGAGCGCTGGGAGCAGATTTGTTATCGCGCCTATAGCGTCACCAATCAAACCTTAGTCGATGCGCTATTTGATGCCAACCTTGAGCTGACCCGAGCCATGACCAGCTTTACCTTTAGCGGAGGGGAAATCGTCAACATCCCTGCGGTGAAAGTGGTGAACACAGTCACAGTGGAGACGCCACCATGGGCATAACCGCAACAGGGCTTATCCGTCCATTCGCCATTTTGCACTGGGCGGGAAAGGATGTGACCGCTGAGCTCAGTCGCTATGTCAAGTCCATGACCTATACCGATGTGATGGAAAGCAAACAAACCGGTACAGATACCTTGTCTCTCACTTTGTTTAACAAAGACCGCCGTTTTTGTCAGGCCTGGTATCCCACCAAAGGGGACACCTTAACGCCAGGCATTGGCTGGTTAGATGAAAGCGGTCAGCGTCACGAGTGGTTGTGGGGAGAGTTCAGTATTGATGAAGTGTCCTTCAAGATTGGGCCTGATGATGTGATGGTCGGTGCAAACGCCAAACCGCCCACCATCAAGCGAGGTTTTATCGACAATCAGCAGTGCTTGGTACAAGAGAATGTCACGTTTGAGCGCGTTGCACAGTCTTGGGCAAAAGAGAGCGGCCTATCGTTTATCAAAGCGCCTGATACGCCTGACTTTCAATTTGCTCGCATTGAGCAGCGAGATGAAACCACCCCCGCATTCTTAACTCGATTGTCAGAGCAAACCAGTGTGCCGATGGCCATCAAAGGCAAGAACCTTGTGATGGGCAACTTTAAAGACGACGTGATTCAAATTGACACCTTAAACCGAGACATTCTCACCGCTCTCAATTTACCCGATAGCGCTCGTTCAAAGTACGTAGCGGTCGAAGTCAATGGTTATGACCAGCAAGCCCAGCAGCTTTTTAGCTATCGTGCAGGGGATGCCACCGCGACGGGCGATCGAGTGAAGATGCTGCACAACATCGACAACGTGAAATCCATGGCAGACGCCAGAGCTTACGCCGAGTCCTATTTACAAAACGGCGCAGACGGGAAACAAAGCGCGAAAGGACGCATGTCAGTGACCAATATCATGTTAACCACCGCGCATTTGATTGAATTTTTAAACTTTGGCAACGTGCCAAACCGCTGGAAACCCACCACCGTGACGACCTCCATTAGTGGACGTTCGTGGACCGCCAGCGCGCAACTAGCAAGAGCGAACTGATATGACCAATCGATTCCCTAATATCCCAGAGCCGCAACTGGTCGAGGTGAACTATAACGCCGACCTTGTCAGCCTCAAGCAGCGTTACCAACTAGGCACAGGGCACTATCCTGGCATCAACGACCCAGAAACGTTTCATCTTGAGCAAATCGCGTATGAGAAGAACGAGCTCAAAGCGCTCATTAACTATGAAAGCAAACAGAACTTGCTGCCGTTTGCAGAAAAAGAGCGTTTAGACAACCTTGGACTGCTCACTGAAACCGAACGGTTGCCCGCCTCAAAGGCCCGTACGGTAATGGCCTTTACCTTTACCCCTCATACTGGCTTTGTCATTGCGAAGGGCTATCAAGTGATTGCCGTGGATAACCAAACCGTGTTTGAAACATTGGAAGAGGTGGTGGTCAGTGCGGGCACGCAAAGCATCAATGCCAACGTCGAGAGCATCGACGCTGGCCTTCAGGGGAATGGCTTCTTAGCCGGACAAATTAATCAAGCCGTTACGCCACTGGATGCGCTTGAGAGTGTGACCAATACCGAGACTACACAAGGCGGCTCTGAAATTGAGGATGATGATGATTTTGCCTATCGAATCTATATTTCACCGTCAAAATTCAGTGTGGCTGGGCCTTATGAGGCGTATGAGTATTTTGCTCGTTCAAGCAGCTCGTCGATTAAAAACGTGTCGGTATGGACACCCTCACCGAATGAAATTGAGATAAGCGCGATTTTGCAAGATGGCTCTCTCCCCAACCAAGCCATCAAGGATTTGATTAAGTCAGAGTGCTCAGGAGATAAGCGAGTGCCGATGGGGGATTTGGTGCGCGTAGTGGACGCAACGGATGTCACGGCAACGGCGAGCTTTCACCTGCAGATATTCAGTGACTACGCCTCATTAGCGGAGTCCATTCAAATGACGGCAAAAACGAATATTGAATCTGTCGTTAATACGTGGAAGACGCAGCACGGACGCGACATTGTGCCTGCGGCCTTAACGTCGCTGGCTCAACGTATTGAAGGGGTGTATCTCGCGAAAGGGGCGCTGACTGATAGTAATGGCCAAGTGATTGCTGACACGAAACCAGTGACTCAAAAACAAAGGCCGCTTATCACCCTCACGGCCGTTACCTTTGAGGTCATCACTGAAAGCAGCCAACAAACCTTTGAATAACAATAATAAGAGAGAGAAAAGCCAATGAGTGAAACGGGAATGAAAGCCATCTTGATGTCTCTCACGGATTTAGCGGGCTTAAAGAAAGTGGGTACGTCCGTGATGGCCACGGTTGTGAGCTTTGGCGTCAATGATATTGCGCAACTCGTTGCTATCACGGTGGGCATTGTGTCGGGTTGTATGGCCATTCGCCATTATGCGGTGGCGACCCAACTCAATAAAGCCAAGCTGGCTCGCTTACAAACCGGT
This sequence comes from Vibrio sp. 1F253, assembly GCF_041439295.1. Taxonomy (NCBI): domain Bacteria; kingdom Pseudomonadati; phylum Pseudomonadota; class Gammaproteobacteria; order Vibrionales; family Vibrionaceae; genus Vibrio; species Vibrio sp. 1F253. The sequence continues at coordinate 43,400 of NZ_JBGONU010000001.1, forward strand.
GATGACAGCGTGATGGAGTCGGAGGAAACCTCATGAGCCTGAAAGCGAAAGCAACGAAAGCCTTAGTGTGCTCCATCACCGCCGTATTGGCCATCGTGTTTAACATCGACGACGCCTTGAGTGTCAGTGAGCCTGGTCTGCGTCATATTGCGAATGAAGAAGGTTGCCGCGCTCAAGCCTACCAATGCAGCGCCAATACTTGGACTCTCGGTCTTGGGCATACTCAAGGGGTGAAGCAAGGTGACATGGCAACGAATGAGCAAATCGCCCACGCCTTTGTCAAGGACGTGGCCAGTGCTGAGAGCGTGGTGAAAAAACATCTCACACAAACGCCGAGCCAAGCGGAATACGACATGATGGTGAGTTTTGTGTTCAACCTCGGCGCGGGCAACTTTGCTCGTTCGACCTTGCTCAAGACCTTTAATCAAGGAGACCATCGCGGAGCCTGCTTGCAATATCCGCGTTGGGTCTATGTTAATAAGAAAGACTGCCGCATAGAAGGCAGTGGCTGCGAAGGTATCCCCAAGCGGCGAGATAAAGAGATGGCGATTTGTTTGAACGGATGGCAATAACATGGGCGTTCTAGGCCAGCTCAAACGCACGGTTTTTTGGTTAGGCGGCGCCATACTCATCGTGAGCTTACTGGTGAACTACAAGCTCTTCCACTACACCAGTGAGCTAAAGGCCAGTAACCAAATGCTAGGTGAAACCATTACCAGCCAGGAAACCACTAATCATTTATTGGCTGAGCGCATCACGATGTTAACCACCCAAAGGCGTGAGGCGCAGCAAGTCGCGGATGAGACGTCGACTCGAGAACGCTATGCTCGACACCGGCTAAAAACACGCGTCGAACAATTGGAAAAGGAGCTTGAATATGAAATATGCAGCGCTGAGCCTATCGCTTACCCTGTTGGCTGGGTGTCAGGATACTAAGATTGTCACTCAGTATGAATACCAAGATATTATCCAATCGCCACCGGTGGGTGACTTGGTGGAGTGTGAGCAGCCGTTTGACCAAAAGCCGCTGACTTATGGCGAAGCAGCCAGCCGTGATGCTGCCTGGCTTACGTACTTTCGATTGTGCGCCTGTAAGATAGAGCGCAATCGAACATTCTACGGTTACACCAATAAAAATGACGCTTGCTCCAAACTCGATGCAAGCGCCATTCAAACTCTTCAATCATTGCCCACTACCCAAACAGACTGAGCTGCTCCTCTGGTTTGCCATTGGCGATTTCACCTTTGTCCTTTACGAACACAAACCAGGTTTGCAGTTTAGAGGCAAAGAAATAGCCATCTCGCACGTGGTTACGCTGGGTGCGAGTGCAGCTATTAAATACCTCATAGGCTGGAAGCATACGGATCGGTTTCGATGGCATGATAATTACTCCTTCTCCATAGGTACTCGGCCAGCTCTTTAGGGGTGTACCAGTTACGGATACCTAGATCACTTTTGATGATAGCTTTATCAATGGGATTGAGCGCGGCTTGAAACTCGCTTGCCGCGATGCGGTTATCGGGATACATCTCCAGTAAGAGCGCCTCGAGCTCTTCTTGGGTCCGAGGGTTTAACACCTCATAGCGAGGCTCGGCCCGAAACTTTACTCGCCTCGACATGATGCCTCCCAGCGTTCCAGTCCCACAATCACGGCACGTATCGTGTCACTAGTGAGCCAACGAGCGCGTTCGACTTTTACCGTGCGTTTCACAAAGCTGTCCAGTGCGGGGTCATCCAACCCTTGCCAGCCCATAGATTTAGCCAATGCCGCTAACTTTGCCCATTGTAAGTTGGATGGCTGGCGAGACGAGCTGCCTCCCAGGCGCTTTTTAAACTTGGCAGAGTCTTCCAAATAGCCTTGACGTTTTAACTCTGCGACCAGCTCACGCAACGTATCATCACTCAAGTCTTTGCAGCTTGTCTGGCCCGTTTGAATGCCTAAGTAGTTACGATACTCATCGTCATCATAAAACCCCATACGGTCATTCAACAGCGCTTTCACACCTTTATGCACCAAACCATAGTAAGCATGACGATTTATCTTTATTTTCATAGCGCCTCCTCAATGGGTAAGGTGAAAGGTTTGCCGAGCCAATTCTTGTTGGCGACACGAAGCAGCAAAGCCGCAAAGAACTCGGATTTTTCTTTAGTGGAGAAGCCTGCGTCTTGGCGCAGCGTATCGAACAAATCCGCACTGTCGGCATCGAGGATGAACTTACGTTCGACTCGACCTAGTGCCTTGCTGCGCATACGACTGTCGCGGGTTCTATCGGCTTGAGATTTTGGGTTATCGACTTTAGGTCGCCCGATACGAGCGGAAGACATGACCATAAACGTTACTCACTCACAATAAGTTATTGTTCATAGTTTATGCATCTGGAAGCGTTTGTAAGAAAAACTTAAAGACAGGTGCAAGAAAGCCACACGAGGCGATGATTTAGATAAGGTTTTCTATCCTTTTATCATCTAATAATAAAACTCACACACATCTTGTTAATACTAGATTTTCCTACTTAAAGTCATTCAGAATGTGGGCGGCTAACATGATTAAATATTGGGATTCCCCTCTCTACATAGGTTATCATCGTCCGAAATGATATTTTTATATTAAAGAAGCGATAAATGGTACGTAAATCAAAGCCTCAATTTCAACTTGAAGAGCACGTAAATGATTGGGTTAAGTCTCAATTTCACGCACTAAAACTAAAGAATCAAGTCGATTTCTATACGGAATCGGCAATCCCCGATTACTTAAAAGAAGCTCTAAAGGGTCGAGCGAAAACGGTGAATAAGACCAACTTCGGTAAACCTGATTTTAGTCTGACGAAATACAAAATCCCTGTGGTGATGGAAAATAAGCTAGGCAGTAAAAAGTTACTTAGCCAGACCAAAGAAGGTATTAAGTTTGATGATAAATCGGTTGCAAACTTTGCCGTAAATGGGGCTTTGTATTACGCCACAGGCATGATCGCCTCAGGTCAATATCATGAAGCAATTGCGATAGGTATTGCTGGCGACTCTGAAAAAAATTTAGAAGTCAAAGTGTACTATGTCTATGGCTCAGGCGAAAAAGCGCACAAATTATTGAATAGTGTCACAACCCTTGATTTTTTAGAGAATGAGCAGACTTTTAATGCCTTATATGATGATGCGATTCTTACGGATGAAGAAAAGCATGACATTTTAATTAATTCCCAAGCAGCGTTACAAAAGTATGCCAAAGCCCTCAATAAGCTTATGCACAATCACAATGTCACTGCTCCTCAACGCGTTCTGTATGTGTCAGGAATGTTGTTGTCTATGCAAGATGTGGTTGATACGACTAATGCTAAAGTTAAAGATGGCCTTGTTCCTGATGATCTGAAAGGTTTACAGTCGCCCCGATTTTTAGATGGGGTTTGTATTGTTAATCAAATTGAAAGCTTTTTGGATGAAAGGGAAATTCCTAGTGATAAAAAGCGTTTGATGCTAGCGAGTTATTCGGAAATTTCAAAAGATGCGCAACGTGACGAAACCACTGATTTAGATAAAGAAGTGTCTAAGTTGCTCAGGGAAGAATCCAGTGCCAATAAGCAAATATTTACCTTTATTTATCACAATATCTTCTTGTCGATTGATGCCATGGCTGGGCATCTCGATATTATGGGAGAGATGTATTCAGAGTTCCTGAAATACGCGCTAGGGGATGGTAAGGAGATTGGGATTGTCTTAACACCCCCCTACATTACCAAAATGATGGCAACTATCTTGAACGTTAATCAAAACAGTAAAGTCATGGACTTAGCGACAGGGTCGGCTGGTTTTTTGATTTCAGCAATGGAGATAATGATTCAAGATGCTGAAACCACTCATGGAAAGCAAACCACAGCCGCAAATACTCAAATCGAACATATCAAAAAAGAGCAGCTTTTAGGGATTGAGTTGAACGCTGAAATGTTTACGTTGGCAGCTACGAATATGATCTTGCGTGGAGATGGCAGTGCGAAGATTGAAAAAGGAAATACCTTTAATCGTCCAGCGGAACTTTATACGGATTTTAATGCCAACAAGCTCTTACTAAACCCCCCATTCAGCTTTAAAGAAAATGGAATGCCTTTTATTGCTTTTGGTCTCGATAAAATGGAGAAAGGTGGATTAGGGGCGATCATTATTCAAGATTCAGCGGGGTCAGGTAAGGCCATTAGTACGAACAAAGAGTTGCTAAAAAAACACTCTCTTCTTGCCAGTATTAAAATGCCTGTCGATTTATTCCAACCAATGGCTGGAGTACAAACGAGCATTTATATTTTTGAAGCTCACTTGCCTCATGACTTTGACAAGACTGTGAAATTTATCGACTTTAGAAGTGATGGCTACAAACGTACAAGTAGAGCACTACAAGAACTGGATGAGCCAAGTAAACGATATGCAGATCTCATAAAACTCTATAAGGCAGGTAAGAATGCCAAGCTTGAAGCTGCATGGAATGTTGATGATATCTATGTGGAAAGTTTTATTACTCAAAGCGGTTCAGATTGGAACTTTGATCAGCATAAAAAAATAGAGACCAAACCAACCTTTGACGACTTCCGAAAGACCGTCGCTGGTTATCTAGCTTGGGAAGTTGAGCAACTTATCAAGTCCGATGATTCTTTGGGAAAGTAGATAGCCGCTCTATGCAGAAGAAACTCACCAAGCTAGAGAAAGACTTGGGGATAGAGTGGCAAGAATTTAAGTTAGAAGAACTGTTTGGGAAGTCTACAAGAGGCCGTCGGTTAAAATCATCAGATCGCATTAGAGGAAAACTTCCTTTTGTTACGGCGGGAGAAGCGAATATGGGCATCTCTGCCTATATTGGTAATGATGTGACAATTTTCCCCAAAAACACCATCACCATTGACATGTTTGGTTCTGCTAAATATCGCAATTACTCATACGGAGCTGATGATCATGTAGCCGTAGTTAGTACAAGTGATCTTCCTGAGTCAGCTGTTTTATTTATAACATCTGCAATTCATAAATCGGCTAATGCTGGTCAATTTGATTATTCGAGAAACTTTTATGCTTCTGATGCGGATGAACTAACAATTCAGTTACCAGTCAACGATGAGAAGATGCTCGCAATTGATTACATGGAACAATTCATCGGTACGCTCAAGGCAGAGCGTGTAGCCACGCTCAAGGCAGAGCGTGTAGCCACGCTCAAGGCTTATCTTAAAGTGACAGGGTTAGAGGATTATCACCTCACCTCTGAAGAACAGGAACTGTTAGATAACCTTGAGAATCTAGAGTCGAAATATGGCATCGATTGGAAAGAGTACCGATTAGATGAGTTGTTTGGAAAAGCTTCTAGAGGACGTCGACTAAAGTCAGCTGATCGTATTAATGGTGATTTACCGTTTGTAACGGCTGGTGAGGTAAGTATGGGTATTTCAGCATATATTGGTAATGACGTTAAACGCTTTTCAAGTAATACGATTACTATAGATATGTTTGGATCTTCTAAGTATAGAAGTTATGAGTATGGCGCGGATGACCATGTTGCTGTTATACATTCCGACAGCTTCCCAGAGTTAGTGGTTTTGTTTGCCACTACCGCGATACATAAGTCTTCACATGCGGGACAGTTTGATTACTCAAGGAACTTCTATGCTTCAGATGCAGATGAGCTTCTGATACAGCTACCTACGATCAATTCTGATAAGTTGGCTATGGATTTCATGAGCCTTTATATTTCAATAGTGAAGAAACTAGTGATAAAAGATGTCGTTTTATTTTCTGATAGAGAAATTGAGCTAACGGATAGTCTGTCAGCTTCAAAATAGATAATTTTACGTAACCTCACTTACTCTGCACCAAACCGCAGTATAATCACAAATTGCCTAATAAGCGCGAGTTTACAACTCGCGCTTCCCCTACGTAACTCAGGTTTTCTCTGCTTCAATTTATTAATAGGTTGCTAATTTGACGAAGTTAGTAACCAATAATTATCTAGAATGGGCTTACGAAAGCAAGCTAATGGGCGGGATTCACCAAATTCAGGCAAAGCGAAGCCAAAGCGGGATCGCGTAGAGCGCCGCTTGCCTGTATTTAATTGGTTGGTTATTGGGCTTATTTACTCGTTGCGAGTAACTGTTTATCTGCCTTGCGGACGATGGTTCTGAGCATGGAGATACGAGTCATATTTCCACATTTCACACTCGGCTTACCTAGACGGTCTAATGCTTTCTGGGCTAATATTTTTGCCTCTTGAGGATCACGAGCAAGTATGCATTCCAGTGAGCCTTTAGCATCATCGACACTAGTCCCAATTAAAGTAATCACTTTATCCATGATGACATCCTTACAGCTTGCTGAAGTTTAAGTGAACCTGTTGATATTCGCCTTCATCATCGCGTTCGTAGAAGTTGAAGTACGACTTACTACCAATGATGAGCAGTGACTCTTTTGCTGCTTCCTGCGCCTTACGCAATGTTTCGTCTTGGAAGTCTTTGCCAATAAAGCTAATTGTGTTTGCAATAGAGGCATCGTTCACAAAGAAGTCTTGAACCGCGATTAACACATCATGCGGCAGTTTGTCTTTTTGGCTATTGTAGTAGTCACGCGCCAACTGACGAGCTGCATCATGCTCAGGGCCAAGGGTTTTGAGTTTGGCGGTTTTGTAAGTGATCTTATACTTACCATCAAAACTAAACATCGCCACGTTATCGCCATTCCCACGGGTATGCAGTTTAGTACCGTAGCTCTCTAGCATTTCAATTCGAAACTCTTCAAAGGCTTTTACCAGGTTCTCTTTGAAGGCTTGCAGGTGTTTTTGATGCGTTTTTACCTGCTTAACCAAACTGGTGACAAACGCATCTTTACGCAGCTCATGAGCGGGAATGTTGCACTGTGCGATAAGGTTGCCTTCCGCGTTATACACAAAGCCTTCCGGTGCTGCTGGGCGGGTTGGCTTTACTTCTGGTTGTTGAGTCGTTTTATTCATTGTGGTGCTCCTTTTTTTACAAAATGGTCAGCTTTAATAAGCTCGTTCTGTTGTTTTAAAAATTGGTCGACGGCCTGGTAAGCCGTGTCTTTTGCTCCGTAAGCGGTGATGGCTGTGTGTGATCCTATTTGGGTCAATGCTTCTGCTCGATAATCGACGATAGAGAACTCTCCGATCCCGTTTTGGTTGTTTGGCTCAAAGCGAACAATCACTTCGAGCTTAATGTCTTGATTGGATTGTTGTTCCATTACGCCTCCCAATAAATAATGCTGTGGTTAAGCTTGACGGCTTGCATGTGTCGCTCGATGCCTTGACAGTTCATGTTGATATCGAATTTCGCCATGTCGGCATCAACAATTAATAAAGGTCTATCACTCATCACAAATTCACCTTTTCCTTTTGGTTTACGGCTGGCGACTCGACCGCCACGCAACCAAAAAAATTCATCCGTTTCTCTGCGACTCATATTGCCTCCCAAGGACGTAGAACTTGGTTTAATAACTGGTAAGCAGGAGAGAGTAAAAATTGAAACTCTGCATCCAGCTGGGGGTTGTTGCCTTTACCTCTTTTGGGCCTGCAATGCTTACAATGACCATTGTGTAAGTGCCATTTCAGAGTCTTCCCTCGGCAAGTAAGACATGGGGAGTAAGGTGAGGTCCCTGTCAGTTGATAGAGGTATGCATTCCCTTCTTGCCCACCAACCGTAACTGCGCCATGTGCTTTTAAACGCATCAACAGGTTCTTAATGGTGGTGAGCGCAAGGCGGTCACGTCCAACTTGTTGTTGCCAAAGAACCTTACACGTGCAGGGCTGGTGCTTAGTCAACAAGGCCATTACGGTCTCGGTGGTGTTGGGGAACAGTGTCATGGTTACACTCCTATGCTTTCTTTTAAGTAGTGGTGAGCAGCGGCCAAGTGCTTCGGTGTCAGCGGCTCATGGTTTCGGGATGCTGACGAACTGGCTAACATAATCATGTCTGCGAGTGTTCTGAGTTGCCCTGTGGTTTTCGGCACAATGGCGTAGGCCGCTTTAAACAACTCTTGGTCTTGAATACCCCAAGCCTGCATGTAGCTTTTGATGTCACCATTTGACGTTACCTTTATGCAGGTTGGACGTATCATTCGGCTCCAAATCGGGTTCATGTTGACTTGAGAGCGAGCCGCGCTCATACGAGTACGCACGACATCATTGCCAAGAAGGAACACGCCGCACTTGCGCTCAGCTAAGATGCGTAAGCCATTCAATACATCATCTGAAAGGTATTGCGCTTCATCGATAATAATGAGTCCGTTTGAGCCATCTAGTTCTTGCGCTATTGCTTTTTGCATGAGGTAGACTGTCATGTTGGACGCCTTAATATTCATGCGCTCACAAAGCTCAGAGAGGATGGCCCGCGCCGATTTACACAAGTTTGAAGCAGTGACAATCCAGACGTTGTTGTGTTTGCGTTGATATTCTTCGGCGGTGACGGTTTTACCAATGCCTGAGCCTTCGTAAACCATCGACCAGCGGCGCATCGTGCGAGCCAAGTCCATCAGTTTCCAAATCGTTTCCGAGGTTGGCAGCATCAAAAAGTCAGGCTCTTGAAGTGACGTCTCTGCTAACTCTTCAACTTGGGTACACCGTGTATTCAACCAGGTTTCAAGTTTATGGAGCTGAGTTTCGGTGTCGCCCGTATAAGGTTTGTTATTAAGCAACTTACTTAGAATGCCTTCACCAATATCAGACTCTTTGGCAATCTTACGATTACTGAGATTTTCACTGACTTTCACGGCAAGGACTTGTTGAATAATGTGGTTCATTTTGCTTTCCCGTACTGCTGCATTAATGCGTCTAAATCCATAGTGGGTTCAAAATCCGCACCCACCGCTTTCTTCTCAAGTAAGCCTTCAAACTCACTCGGGTTCATTTGATGCTGCTCTGGCGCTCTTGCTAACTCGGGTGTCATTTCAGTAAGGCTCGGCACCATACCGCCCAATGGCTCGGGCTTCTCATTGCTGCGCGTTAACTGGGCAAGGTCGTCGTTAGTTAATCCGACCATTTGCTCCTTTAACCACGCGGCTCGATTAATATCTTCACTTTGGTGTAGACTCTGACGGCGTGCCGCGCCTAAATCGTCATAAGCCGCATCAGCAAACAATGGAACCTCACCGATGAACTCCCCACGCTCACTGTAGGCATACACACAGCCTGTTAAGTCATAAGGGTTGAAGCGAAGATGAACACTTTGACCGATGTATTCGAACAACAGTGGGCTGCGGTAACGATTCGATAAATGCTTGCTGTAACGCCCTGCGTTTAATTCAACGAGGCCGCCACCATGAACCTTCACACTTTTTCGTGTCCGGTGCAGACACAGGCGCAACTGTGTTGCGGTGGGTTTACGTACTTGTATTTGGGTGTAACTTTGCTCAAACACTTGCTTATAGCTGTGAATGCCGCGTGCCATTTCACTACGACGGCCTTCCAGGCTATTCCAATCGGTCACCCACTCGGCAAATAGCTCAACCACTAACTCAACAGGTACTTTGGCTTCACCGTAGTTCGCGGGTTTGCTGGTGGCTGATTCACCTGCGTAGGCCCCTGCAAAAGCTGGATGGCGCTCAAACTGACCGATACCACCTTTAGAGTGGAACAAACGCTCAACAGGTTTAGCTCGCGCGTTACCTTTACGGCCTACGTTGTCATCTTCAACGCGAGTCCAGTTTACTTTTGAGCCTAGAGCCGTAATCGCGCCTTCAATCTCAGCGTTATCAAACTTCTTATGCTCTAACTTGCCTTTGCCCGTTGCTTTAGGGCGTGAGGTTCGCCCTGTCATTGCTTCACTTAACGCCACGGAGCCTCGGTCAAGGTCGAACATTTCAGGGATACCAAACTTTGAAACCATGTTGAAAAGAGCAATGCCTAACATCTCAGTGTTCTCTGTAATATCGATGGCGTAGCCCACAATCATGGAGCTATAGACATCTTGGAACACCCAAACGGTAGGACGAAGCACCGTGCCATCTTCCAGGTGACAGCGAAGACGAAACTCATGACCATCACCCGATACGCGCTGCATAGCATGCATACCGACCCGTGTGCGACGCTGCGCAGGGACTAATGTTTGCTTGGCTGCAAATAAACCACCTCGGCAATACACTTGAAGCTCATAAGGAATATCGGTATTCACGCGCTCTCGGATTGTGGAGAGGCAGGGCACACTCCAATCTTTACGCTTAGCGGCTATACCCATGCGGTTATAACATTCGGTTATGGTGGGCTGTTCAGGTCGCAAATAATCGGCCTGAAACATGGACCAAGCTTCCTGTGATAAGGGGGCGGTACGTTTACCGTGAGAGCCAATTCTATCAAGAAGTGCCGGCAACCAATCTTCCACAGGGATCTTGTTGGTTTGCAATCCTGGGATGTTGTAAAACCAGCTCACAATTTTGGAATAGGTTCTTCCAGACTCTTCCGCCACGCGCTTCATTGATTTACGCATGCTAATACCAGATTCAACATACGCTTTAACTCGCATACACAATTCATAGCGCTGCTTGGTTGAAGCTTTCTTGCTTTCGGTAGCTTCTTCGTACTCAAGTCATAGTTCATCGGAATCAGGAGTTACAACTTGACGAACATGGCGGCTGTCTTCAGCTTGTAGAGTTTGCTGCTTAGCTACGTCACGCAAGAGGTGCAAACGAGTTTCTTCTGGTAAGCAATCGAGATGGTACTCAAAGGCTTTAGAGCCTTGGCGTTTACGCTTTCGAACAACACCTAGTTGGTTTAGCTTGTATCTCACACCTTGAGGTGTGCCTGCCATGCCTGGTCTATTCAATAATTGCGATACATCAACCCACATCTCACACCGCCTTGTTTTGTCTGTATCGACTAGGCCAAATCTCTTTAGGGTGTTTGTTTAAGGCGTCAGCAATAATTCGTTCACCTTTAGGCCATGGACGAGATAAGGTGTTAGACAACGTTGTAGCAGCAAGACCTGCCTTTATAGACAAGCCTTTTAGCGTTAGTCCTTTCTTATGTAATGCTGCAACTATATCGATTCTGTGCATGTCTTTTCTTTCAATAGACATAATGATCCCCTAACTAAAAACTGATATGCTAATTAGTCGCTAAACTAACTATCGCTAATTAGTTTGCAAACTTAATCAAGTTGGTTAAGTTTTGATCACATTATTGAACAAATCAATCGCAAAGTTGAACTTTCTTTTCGTATTTTGTTCGTACTTTGGTTTGGCTAGTTATTATTCCAAATAAATCAATAAGTTGAGTTAAAAGAAAGACTATGCGTAATAATGAAAAATTACTTTCTTTAGATGACAGTACATTAGAAAGTGTACATAACCGTATTGAAAGGCTGATGAATGGTAGGGTTGGTCGAGAATGCGCACAGGATTGGGATGTGCCGCATAGCACTTTAGTGACGCTATTACATCGAAGAAGCGATCCGAAACTATCTATGCTATTAAAAATAGCTAACGCAGAAGACGTGACCATTGATTGGCTTGCTACTGGTAAAGACTCATCAGCACAATTTGTAGAAGTTCCCGTTAGAAAAGACAACGTTGTTGAGGTAGTTCAATATAACTTTCAAGCTAGTGCTGGGGCTGGCTGTCTAGTTGTTTCAGAAAACCCTGTAGCCAGATTTGAGTTTTCAAAGGAATGGCTTATCCGCCAAGGACTGAACGGGAAGGAATTAACTATTGTTCCTGTACGTGGGGACTCCATGGAGCCAACATTGATGGATGAAGACCTAATGCTGGTAGAAGTGGTAAAAGATCCTAAACAGGCCCGTGATGGCGTGTGTGTGTTTAGAATCGATGATGAAGTGTTGGTAAAGCGTGTTCAGTATGATTTTGCTAGCGGTGGCTACCATGTAACAAGTGACAATACTGCATATAAGCCATTTTTTATTGGAGAAGAGTTTGAAGGCCGGTTCCAATTACTTGGTCGTATGGTAAGAGTGTTACAGAGAGCAAAGAAAGCATAACGAAAAGATCATTTTACGCACAATATCATCTGTTTTAACTCTTAACCATGAGCTCTTCATTAAAGTCCTAAAATCTTCAATAATTCACTTTAGAGCTAAAACTCATCTTTTCTTTCTTATTTTCAATGCGTTACCAGCGTATAACTCACTTTCTCTTTTGTATTAACTTTTAATTCTCTCTCTCATTGGGAGTGGGTTTAGCCTCTGCGATTAAAGGGCGAAATCCGATGATTGATGGCTTTGGATTGATCGCCTTTGCTTCACTGCTGCCGATGATGTTTGTCATGGTCTACGGGATGGTGGTGACATGATCAGTGCTCAGCAATTTATCGACACCTTTCTTGGCACTGTCATGGATGTGATTCCGATTGCGGTGATCATCTTCGGTTTCCAATTAGCGGTGCTGCGTAAGCCAGTTAATAACTTAGGCAAAGTGCTGATAGGTTTCTTTTACGTCATTCTTGGGTTGTCGCTCTTTTTGATGGGGTTAGAGCTCGCGCTGTTTCCTTTAGGGGAGACTATGGCAATGCAACTCACCGAACCAAGTTTTTTGACTGAGTTCAAGCTCAGTTCAGGCCTTACCTTGGCTTGGTTTGATTATTACTGGGTTTACCTTTTCGCGTTTTGTATTGGGTTCAGTACCACGATAGCCGAGCCCTCTTTGATTGCAGTGGCGATTAAGGCGAACCAAGTATCTGGTGGCAGTATTAGTGTTAACGGACTGAGAATCGCTGTGGCATTAGGCGTTGCCATCGGTATCTCATTGGGTAGTTACCGTATTGTTGCGGGCGATCCTATCCATTACTACATTATTTGTGGCTATGTCATTGTGGTGATTCAGACCTTTTATGCTCCCAAATTGATTATTCCATTGGCTTACGATTCCGGCGGGGTGACGACATCGACGGTGACAGTTCCTTTAGTGACGGCACTTGGGTTGGGACTCGCGTCAACGGTGCCAGGAAGAAATCCGGTAATTGATGGCTTTGGGTTGATTGCTTTCGCGAGCTTATTTCCAATTATATCCGTGATGGGGTATGCCCAAATAACGCAATGGCTAAACCGATCACAATCCTCTAAGGAGAGCAAAGATGCGCTTTAAACTTATCTTAGCGTTTGTAGAAGAGAGCAAGACCGATATCGTGCTCGACGCCGCGCGTGATGCGGGTGCAACAGGGGCAACCGTGATTAACAATGCCAGAGGGCAGGGGCTAAATCAAAAACGCACCTTCTTTGGGTTAACGTTAGAGGTGCAGAAAGATGTGCTGCTGTTTGTCGTCGAGGAGCATCTAGCTAGGCATATTCTAGAAACTATTGGGGAAGTGGGGGAGTTCGACCAAGAGTCAGGGCAAGGTATTGCAGTACAGATAGATGTGGAAGATGCAGTCGGCGTTGCGCACCAAGTTGAGACGTTAACAAAGGTTGTGGAGGATGAGCTATGAGTACCAGTGAAAAGATCCGAGTAGGTGATGTCATGGCCAATACGTATGTGATTATCGATGGGTTAACTACGGTGTTAGAAGCGATAGAGATGGCTAAAAAGCACAAAGTGAAGGCAATCATTGTCGATAAACGCCACGAGGATGACGAATACGGCATCGTATTGATGAATGATATTGCCAAGAAAGTACTGGCTAAGAACCGTTCTCCGAAGCGAACCAATGTTTATGAGATCATGACCAAGCCAGCGCTAAGCGTGTCTGCCGATATGAATGTGAAGTATTGTGCTCGCCTGTTTGAACGCTTTGGTATCAGTCGTGCCCCTGTGGTCAGTGACCATAAAATAGTTGGTATGGTTAGTTACAATAATATCGTGATCAATGGTATGGCGAGAGATGACGTGTAGCTGTTAGATACGTACAATAGGCTCATAAATTTTATGGAGAAGTACGTGTGAAATTATTTTTTGCTTCAGACCTACACGGTTCGCTGCCAGCAACAGAAAAGGTATTAGAACTCTACCAAGCGTCTGGTGCGCAATATTTAGTGCTATTGGGTGACATTCTGAATCATGGTCCAAGAAACCCGATCCCTGAAGGATACAACCCGCCGGCGGTTGCAGAGAAGTTGAATGCGTTTTCTCAAGAGATCATTGCTGTTCGTGGTAACTGCGATAGCGAAGTGGATCAGATGTTGTTGTCTTTTCCAATGATGATGGATTACTCGTGGGTGCTATTAGAATCAGGCCAACGTATCTTCCTAACCCATGGCCATTTGTACAACACCAATAAACGCCCTGCGCTGAAGGCGGGCGATATTATTGCCCATGGTCATACTCATATTCCTGTTGCTGAATACCAAGATGAGATCTTTATCTTTAATCCTAGCTCGGTGACATTCCCACGAGATGGTCACGCGGCTAGCTACGGTGTATATGAAAATAAAACGTTCAAAGTTATTAGCCTTGAGGGTGACGTAATTGTGAGTGGCGAGCTTTAAATAAACTCAATCGGCGGCGTTAGAAAAGGCTTACTTTGAGTCTACGTGGCCGAGGTCCCTGTCTGGAGCAATGATGTTTCGCACTCTTTGCTTCAGAACTTTAGCCTCAGGAAAACCGTCGTCCGCTTTTCTTTCCCAAATCTGTATTCCATTACAAAAAACCTCAAATCGACCTCCGGTATCTGGGTGTAAACTCACTTGCTCTATCTCTTCACTGAAAGTATGCAGTAATTCTTGGCATAACCAACTAGAACGAAGCATCCAATTGCATTGACGACAATAGTGTATTGCGATGGTTGCCTTGGAGATTGATGCACTTACCGAGCTTGGTTCTGTATTCATAGATATCCCTAATAATTCTAAAACAGTAGTTTGATGCCAACGGCTAACAAAAAAGGGGCATCATGCCCCTTTCTATTGGTATATCGTTTAACGGTATTAAGTTTTTGATATTAAATCACTAACTGTCGAGTTTTAGCTTGAACTGGTTTTAGTTTGAGAACAAAACAGTAGAACCATGATTTAAGCTAGTGAGCAGCAGTGCTTTCTGATTAATAATATCAATGCGTCGGCTTTGCTCTGCATCCATCTTAATCACTTGAGTTATCAGTTCTAGCTGCTCTTCCGAAAAATCTTGGCGCTCAGCAGAAGTCACATCTTTAAACTCCGTTGGCGAAATCAGTAAATAGTTATCGTTGATATCCCACTGACCTGTTTCGGAGATATTGATGACGTTTGCGGGTGCAGTCTGAGTGCTATACAACCTAACCACTGACATTCTCAAATACGTACCATTTGGTAGGTATTTTGCATTCGATGACAACTCAACTTTACGCAGTGGTCCGATTGAATCCTCTTGCTTGAGATCGCTAATCAGCGTCACCATTTTCGATTGCCATTCGTGTTGTGTCAGCAAACGCTCTACTTTTGCATCGCTACCCCAGTACAACCAACCGCTAAAGAAAGCAGAGATAACCAGTAAAATAATGGATACTTTTAATTTCATGTTACTGACCACCGTTACAAATGTCGTTTACATCCGACTGGTTTGCGTAAATTCTTAGAGTTACATTCTCGCTCGAGTAATCTTGAGGGTGAATATAGTTTAGAGCTAGATTGTTACCTTGCCCGCCTGTTGCAATCACCTCAGTTGGCTTTAGCATGCCTGTGTGGTTGGTGTTGTAACGCAATACACATTTCTCTATCGCTGGTAGCCAACTAGTCAGAGTCGGGTGGTTAATAGGTGTTTGAACTTTGACACCATTGACCTCTGCTAATATTCGAAACTCTGACTCTGCTGGGTTCGTTAACGTCAAAACGAGTACTGGCATGATGAAAGCGACAAGCAGTATTCCAAACGTTAACCATTTATTCGGGCTTTCAGTTTTAGGTTTAGCCTGATGGGTCACCTGTTCCGATTCGACATGAGGCTCTTGAGCCTTTGCAATTGGCTCTGGGTCGATAGTTTCAGTGATGACCTCATCAGCTAATGTGGTATTAGCAAATGTTAAGATAGGTTCTACGTCATTTTCTGCAATTTCAGCTGTTGTTGGCTGATCGTTTGATGACAGTGGTGCTGAGCGTTCAACAGTCGCAATAAATTGGTAACCGCGTTTAGGAACAGTCTTAACAAATGCCGGAGACTTGGTTGAGTCTTTTAGCATTTTTCTGAGTGTTGATACCGCTTGCGTTAAGCTGGAGTCGTCCACCTCAAAGCCTTGGTCTCGCCAAACATATTCGTGTAATTCGTTTCGAGTGATAACTTCATTGGGTCTTTCTGACAGCATTAGGAGAATGCGGCTTTCATTACTGCCAAGGCGTACGACTTCACCGTCGCTCATCTGATCAACAAGTGAGTTGCTATTTGGGTCGAATACGAACCGCTGTGCGAGAATAAACTTTGTGCCGATATTACTCATTGAATTCTTCTATTTTAGATGATTTGGGGTGTGAAATAGACAAATCTCAGGTGAAGTCCTGTTAATTCTTCACCAAATCATGGCTTCTTTTATGTTCTTTTATATTTATAACACTCAAGGATAATAAAAACAGATCAAAAAAACAGTGTTTTTATGCTTTTTGACCTTGAATTTACATTTGTCATCCTCATGTTAATGAACAGAAGAGTGGCATAATGTGCAACGCCCCTATGGTTATTCAACATAAAGTATAGATGTTTTGGAGTAAAAATGAGCGAAACGGCAACGCAAAATAAAGAGACTCGTGGCTTTCAATCTGAAGTAAAACAACTACTTCATCTAATGATTCACTCACTGTATTCAAATAAAGAAATCTTTCTACGTGAGCTGATCTCTAACGCATCTGACGCGGCTGATAAGCTTCGTTTCCAAGCGCTATCAAATGGCGACCTTTACCAAGGCGATGCTGATTTAGGTGTGAAACTTTCGTTCAACGCTGAAGCAAATACTTTAACGATCTCTGATAACGGCATCGGTATGAGCCGCGACAACGTTATCGAGCATTTGGGTACGATTGCTAAATCAGGTACGGCTGACTTTTTCTCAAAGCTGTCTGATGACCAAAGCAAAGACTCTCAGCTTATTGGCCAATTTGGTGTGGGTTTCTATTCTGCATTCATCGTTGCAGACGCAGTGACTGTTCGCACTCGAGCTGCTGGACTTGCTAATGACCAAGCAGTGCAATGGCACTCTGCGGGTGAAGGTGATTACACTATCGAAGACATCACGAAAGAATCTCGTGGTACAGACATCATTCTTCATATGCGTGAAGACGGCAAAGAGTTCTTAAATGAATGGCGTCTACGTGAAGTGATTGGTAAGTATTCTGATCACATCGGTATTCCTGTCTCTATCTTCACAGCGGTGAAAGATGACGAAGGTAAAGACACCGAAGAGAAGCATTGGGAGCAAATTAACAAGGCTCAAGCGCTTTGGACTCGTAACAAGTCTGATATCGAGAAAGAAGAATACCAAGAGTTTTACAAGCACGTATCTCACGACTTTGCTGATCCACTAACCTGGAGCCACAACAAAGTTGAAGGCAAGAACGACTACACAAGCCTGCTTTATATTCCTGCGAAAGCACCTTGGGATATGATGAACCGTGATCATAAGAGCGGCTTGAAACTATACGTGCAACGTGTGTTTATTATGGATGACGCAGAGCAGTTTATGCCATCTTACATGCGCTTCGTTCGTGGCTTGATTGATTCAAACGATTTACCATTGAACGTGTCTCGTGAAATCCTTCAAGATAACAAAGTGACTCAGTCTCTTCGTGGCGCATGTACTAAGCGTGTACTCACTATGCTTGAGCGCATGGCAAAGAATGACAACGACAAGTACTTGGAGTTTTGGAAAGAGTTCGGCTTAGTATTGAAAGAAGGCCCTGCTGAAGACATGGCGAACAAAGAAAAAATCGCTGGTCTACTTCGTTTCTCATCAACGGAAGTGGATTCTGTTGAGCAAACCATCAGCCTAGCTTCTTACTTAGAACGTATGAAGGAAGGTCAAGACAAGATCTATTACCTAACAGCAGATAGTTACGCTGCCGCTAAGAACAGCCCACACTTAGAGCAGTTCAAAGCAAAAGGTATCGAAGTTGTTCTCATGTACGATCGTATCGATGAGTACGTAATGAATTACCTGACTGACTTCGACGGTAAACAGTTCCAATCGATCACTAAAGCAGGCTTAGACCTAAGCAAGTTTGAAGGTGAAGAAGAGAAAGAGAAGCAAAAAGAGACAGAAGAAGAGTTCAAATCTGTTGTTGAGCGCACTCAATCTTACCTAGGTGGTCGTGTTAAAGAAGTTCGGACTACTTTCAAGCTCGCAACAACACCTGCCGTTGTGGTGACTGATGACTTCGAAATGGGCACGCAAATGGCTAAGCTTCTTGAAGCTGCGGGTCAAGCGGCACCTGAAGTGAAGTACATCTTTGAGATTAACCCTGAGCACGCACTTGTGAAACAGATGGCTTATGAAGCGGACGAACAAGCGTTTGGTCGTTGGGTTGAGCTACTCCTTGGTCAAGCTATGCTGGCTGAAAAGGGCTCAATGGAAGATCCGTCACAATTCTTAGGTGCAATCAACGAACTACTGACAAAACGTTAGTCTTTCGACTTTGGGCTAAGCTCATAATTATAATTAAAAGCTCGCTAATGCGGGCTTTTTTTATGAACGTCGCTTAACTTCATCGAAATGTCGCTAAAGTTGCTAACAAGACAAACGCAAACGCTGTCGATACATTCTTTAGTCTTAATTTAAGCAAAATTGAATATTAATGTGATAGAATGCTCGACCTAATCAGCTGGTACTATGAACCTATCATCTCCAGTTGTATGATTTTTAAACGTTATACCGAAACTTACCGTTTTGCTTCTGTTTACAGTTGTGCTTAGCCTCAGTTGTTACCTAACCTCTCTTGTTCGACTTAAATTGAACCAGAAAGGCGGGATAGTGAGCTTCGGTATAAATCATAATTTTTATAAGAGGATTAAACATGCGCATCATTCTTCTAGGTGCTCCTGGCGCGGGTAAAGGTACTCAAGCTAACTTCATCATGAACAAATTTGGTATCCCTCAAATTTCAACTGGTGACATGCTACGTGCTGCTATCAAAGCGGGTACTGAGCTTGGTAAGCAAGCAAAATCAGTAATCGACGCTGGTCAGCTAGTTTCTGATGAAATTATCCTTGGTCTAATCAAAGAGCGTATCGCTCAAGATGACTGTGAGAAAGGTTTCCTACTAGACGGTTTCCCACGCACAATCCCTCAAGCTGATGGCCTAAAAGAAATGGGTATCGCAGTAGACTACGTTGTTGAATTCGACGTAGCTGACGATGTGATTGTTGAGCGTATGGCTGGTCGTCGTGCTCACCTTCCTTCTGGCCGTACATACCACAATGTGTACAACCCGCCTAAAGAAGAAGGTAAAGATGACATCACTGGCGAAGAGCTAGTGGTTCGTGATGACGACAAAGAAGAAACAGTTCGTGCACGTCTAGGTGTATACCACGATCAAACAGCTCCGCTTATCTCTTACTACGGTAAAGAAGCTGAAGCAGGTAACACTAAGTACCTTAAGTTCGACGGTACTAAGCAAGTTGCTGAAGTTAGTGCAGAACTTGAGAAAGCACTAGCATAATTGGCTAACAGCCAGTTTTAGAATTTGATATATTGGAAGCGACCTTAAGGTCGCTTTTTTTGTTTCAATTTTTAGTCATATACCAATCTAGATAAACTCGATTGTGCACTGTTTCCGTGGTACGGCTTAGATTCGCGCGGCTAACGATCAATGTGATGTTGTGATCACCTAGGTTAAGAACGATTATTCTTAAATTTAGTAGCACAACAATGATCTTAAACTTATGTAGATTAGTATATTACGTTCCAGAAAATCACATATTGGTCTCAGGTATCTATGGAAAATAATAAAAAGCAGGGCGTTTTACTGGTGAACTTAGGAACACCAGACTCAGCGACCCCAGCTGGCGTTCGTCGATTTTTGAGTGAATTCTTACACGACAAGCGAGTCGTAAACTTAACGCGTTGGTTGTGGTGCCCTATTTTACATGGGGTGATCTTACCGATTAGAGCGCCGAAAGTGGCTAAGCTGTATCAGTCTGTTTGGATGGATGAAGGCTCACCACTGCTTGTGTACTCTCAAAGACAAGCCGAAAAGCTCCAGAAAAAATTACAGATACCCGTAGCGCTGGGTATGACCTATGGTAACCCAAGCCTTAAAACGGGCGTTGAGCAATTAATGGATCAGGGCGTTGAAGACATCATCGTATTGCCTTTATATCCTCAATACTCAGGCACAACCACAGCGGCCGTATCTGATGGCTTAACCAAGGCCTTTAAGCAGATGCCAGTGATTCCGAGCTATCGCTTTATTCGCGACTACTACGCGCACCCAAGCTACGCAAAAGCATTGGCTGAAAGCGTGCGTAGCCATTGGGATAAAAATGGTAGAGCCGATCATTTAGTTTGTTCTTTCCACGGTATTCCGAAACGATTGGCTGATGAAGGCGACATCTACCCACAGCATTGTGAAGCGACAACAGAGCTCCTTGCTGCTGAGTTAGGCTTATCAGCGGACGATATCACCATGACATACCAATCTCGATTTGGTCGAGAAGAGTGGTTGAAGCCATACACTGACGAGACACTTGAATCATTGCCAAGCAAAGGCATCAAAAAAATCGATATTATGGCGCCTGCATTTTCTGTGGATTGTTTAGAAACGTTAGAAGAGATTTCGGATCAGTGTAAAGAGACCTTCATTGACGCTGGTGGCTCAGACTTTAGCTACATTACGTGTCTGAATGATAGAGACTCGCACATCGATATGATGGCGGAGTTAGTGGCGCTGTATCGTTAAATACGACTTCGCCTAAACTGTCATGCACATCTAAAAATAACAAAAGGGCTGCTCATTGAGCAGCCCTTTTTGATCTGGATGTTTCTTCTTGAAATAGGTCTAGATATTAAGCAACCGAAGTTTCTGCTTTTGGCTCTGCTTCAAGCATCATGTTGCTTTCTACGCCATGCATCCATGATACAAGCTTGCCAGCACAAAGAAGAAGTAAGACGCCACTTATTGTCGCTGTAATTGCGATACCACCGAAGATAGACATTGCGCCAAGCTCACCAACGTGAGAACCCACAAGGCCAGCTACGTAGTTTGCGACAGCGTTGAAGCCAAACCATGCACCCATCATTAGCGATGCGAGACGGAGCGGAGCTAACTTAGTGACCAACGACAGGCCAATAGGAGATAGACAAAGTTCGCCAAGGGTATGGAAGAAGAAAGCACCGACTAGCCACAGCATTGATGTTTTCACTGTTAGGTCGCCACCTTGCTCCATTACAGCGCCCATCATGCACACAAAACCAAGAGCTAGGAAGAACAAAGCCATTGCAAATTTCACTGGAGAATTTGGTTCACGCTTACCAAGCTTAACCCAAAATGCAGCAATGATTGGTGCAAGTGTAATGATGAAGAATGGGTTCAGAGATTGGAACCACGCCGCTGGGACTTCAAAGCCACCAATCATGCGGTCAGTATATTGTTGAGTATAGATATTCATCAGACCGCCAGCTTGTTCAAAGCCCGCCCAGAAAACTATGACGAATAGACCCATAACCAGAATAACTTTTAATCGATCGAACTCTTCTTTGGTTAGTGGCGTTTTTTCTTTTGATTTGTTCAGTGCTTTTGCTCGCGCAGCTGCGGGCACTGAGCCAATGTTACCTAACCAAGATTGAGCCATTGTCATTTGCATGATTAAGCTAATAACCATACCAATACCAGCGGCTAAGAAACCTGCTTTCCAGCCGAAAGAGTCGACAGCAGCGCCTGAAATCAAGCCACCTAATAATGCACCTAAGTTGATGCCCATGTAGAAAATGGTGAATGCACCGTCACGGCGGTTATCGCCTTCTTGGTATAGGTCGCCAACCATGGTCGAGATGTTTGGCTTAAACATACCGTTACCACTGATAAGTAGTGCTAAACCTAGATAAAGAGCATTTACTTGGTCTAAGCCAATAGCGCCATTAGGAAGAGCGAGTGTAAACTGGCCGAGTGCCATTAATACACCACCCACTAGGATCGATTTACGTTGTCCTAAGTAGTTATCGGCAATCCAGCCACCGATCAATGGCGTGATGTAGACTAAGCCAGTGTAAATACCGTAGAGATCAAGTGCGTCTTTCGTTGACCAACCAAGTCCACCGTTGAGGGTCGTGTCAGTCAAAAATAAAACAAGGATGGCACGCATCGCGTAGTAGGAGAAACGTTCCCATAGCTCTGTGCTAAATAATAAAAATAGGCCTCTAGGGTGGCCAAAGATGTTGTGATTGCTTGGCATAAGTTTTACTAATTTTAGGTATTAAAAGATTTTATAGTCATTCATGTATACACAGTAGGGTAAAAGTCTGCAATAGGCGTATTTTGTGGTCACGATAACTTGGTTTTGCTAAGGTGTTGATATTAAATAAATTTACTTTTAATGTGGCCCATTCTACTTGTGCTGCAAACTAATTTTCCATATTTGACCTGGTTGGTTAGTAACCTTTTTTAAAACCCTATCCAATAAAAATGTTTAGATCTATTGCCCTAGCCTATCGTTATGATCTTATAGGGAATGTTATTCATATTATCTGCGATATACATATACTTACAGCAATGAGTCTTTTGATCTCTAAATGTTCCTTGTACAATGACTGACCAAATTTTTTACCTATGACTTTTTGGTTGATAAGTCTGTCTGTTCCGCGTAATTTCTCGCTTATCAGGACTCATTTATTAACGGCGACTAAATTGTTTTAGGCTGTGGTTAAATGTCCAAAGAACGAAGATGGCGAGTTAAATGAAACGTTGGTATTTACTTTACTGTAAGCGTGGTGATCAAAAACGCGCTCAACAGCACCTAGAAAATCAGGGGGTAGAGTGCTTTTACCCTCAAATAGAAGTCGAAAAGGTAGTGAGAGGGAAAGAGATGCTGGTCCAAGAACCGCTGTTCCCATCCTATATCTTTGTCCGTTTTGATTATGAGCAAGGCCCAAGCTTTACTACCGTTCGTTCAACTCGTGGTGTTGTCGACTTTATTAAGTTCGGTGCAAGGCCGTATGAAGTCCAAGGTGATTTGGTTTTTGAGCTAAAAGAGTTCGAGAAGTGTTGTAGTAGCGAAGTTGAAGATTGCTGTGTTGAATTTGAGACAGGGCAAGTTGTCAAAATTAATAGTGGCCAGTTTGCGGGTGTTGAAGCTATTTACCATCAGAAAGATGGCGAAGCTCGATCCATTATGCTCGTAAAAATGATCAGCCAAGTGGTTCCGATCAGTATTGAAAACGAAGCACTACAAGCTCACGTATAAGTCAAATATTAAAAAAGTAAAAACTAGGCTTAAAACAAAAAGGCGCATAATGCGCCTTTTTTAGTATTTGATTTTTCAAACGCTTAAGCGTTATAGGCGTCGTTGTGAACGGCTTGTACCGCACGGCCTGATGGGTCTACACAGTTTTTGAATGACTCATCCCACTCGATCGCTTTTGCTGATGAACAGGCAACTGAAGGGCCGCCAGGTACACACTCTGCCGCCGATTCTAGAGGGAATAGCTCCTCAAAGATTTCACGGTAAGCGTAACCTTCTTTGGTTGTTGGTGTGTTGTAAGGGAAACGGAACTGAGCAGCTTCCATTTGTTGATCCGTTACTTTTTCTTCAGCCGTTGCTTTCAATGTATCAATCCAGTCGTAGCCAACACCATCAGAGAACTGTTCTTTTTGGCGCCATGCGATTGAATCTGGTAAGTAGTCTTCAAAACACTCACGTAGGATGTGTTTCTCCATTTTACCGTTACCGCACATTTTGTCTTCAGGGTTTAAACGCATAGCCACATCGATGAACTCTTTATCCAAGAATGGTACACGACCTTCGACTCCCCATGCTGCAAGTGATTTGTTTGCACGAGCACAGTCAAACATGCTTAGAGCAAGAAGTTTACGTACCGTCTCTTCGTGGAACTCTTTTGCGTTTGGCGCTTTATGGAAGTACAGGTAGCCACCAAAGATTTCATCAGCACCTTCACCAGAAAGTACCATTTTGATACCCATTGCTTTGATCTTACGAGCAAGCAAGTACATTGGCGTCGATGCACGAATGGTCGTTACATCGTAAGTTTCGATGTGGTAGATAACATCACGGATTGCATCTAAGCCTTCCTGAATGGTGTAAGTCATCTCATGGTGTACAGTACCGATTTTGTCCGCAACTTCACGTGCAGCAATCAGATCGGGAGCATTTTCTAGGCCAACAGCAAATGAGTGTAGTTGTGGCCACCAAGCTTCTGATTGCTCGTCATCTTCGATACGCATTGCTGCAAAACGTTTAGCGACTGCAGAAGTGATTGATGAATCAAGGCCACCAGATAGAAGTACACCGTAAGGAACGTCAGTCATTAGTTGACGCTTAACAGCAGCTTCTAGCGCTTCAGTTAGCTCTTCTTTGCTTGTGCTGTTACCTTGAACGGCTGCGTATTCGTTCCAATCGCGGATGTAGTAGCGTTGAGGTTCTGTATCTTTAGAAGAGTAGAAGCTACCAGGAGGGAACTCACTGATCGTCTTACAAACTGGAACCAGTGCTTTCATCTCTGAAGCAACGTAATAGTTGCCGTGCTCATCGTAGCCTTGGTAAAGCGGGATGATGCCAATATGGTCGCGGCCGACTAGGTATTCGTCTTTCTCTTCGTCATATAAAACGAAAGCGAAAATACCGTTAAGTTCTTCTAAAAGGTCGGCACCCATCTCTTGGTAAAGCGCAAGAATGACTTCACAATCAGAGTCAGTTTGGAACTGGTATTTATCTTCATAGCGAGCGCGAAGTTCTTTGTGGTTATAGATTTCGCCATTGACTGCAAGAATGTGTTTTTTGTCTTGGCTATATAGTGGTTGAGCACCACTATTTAGGCCGACGATAGCTAGACGCTCGTGAGCAAGGATAGCTTTTTCACCAGCATAGATACCAGACCAGTCTGGGCCACGGTGACGAAGCTTTTTAGACATTTCTAAAGCAATAGGGCGAAGTGCTGCGGCATCACTTTTAATGTCGAGAATGCCAAATACTGAACACATAGAACTTCCTTTTAAATAATTTCTAAATCAACTGTATTCAATTTGCCATTCTGGCTAAAAAAAGCAACCGAATATGAGCAAAAAAATAATATAAAGGGGTTTATATTAGAAAGTATCTAATTTAAAGGTGGTTTTGGTGAGTGGTGTCTAATTGCGGTTGGTTTTTTGAACAAAAACCTCTCAAAAGTGCAAAAAAAGCGCAATTTTGAGAGGTTGAATGGAACATGTTGAATATTATATTTTATTGATGTTCGGATTCAATTGTTCACAAACATGTCGGGCAAAACCGCTGCCAGCTTCGCTGTAAATGTTAAATGCCGCATCGACGCCATTCTCTTTCAGTGTTTCGAGCTGATCTGGATATTCGGCAATTGCCGCTATTTGACCTTTAAAGTTTCGTGATTTTAATTGTTCTAAGGCGGTTTGATTACCCTGGTGGTGAGGCATAGCCAAGATCACCAGTTTTACGTTTGCTGTGTCTAAAATTCGTTCCCAGAAATCCGGGTCAGTTGCGTCACCAGAAATAACGTTTCTGCCATGGCTTCTGTGGTTATGTGCCGCGTCTTCACGAACTTCTACACCTAAACTCACTTTGCCGTAGCGTGAGCGTAATTCGTCGTAGGCACCAGTACCAATGCGTCCCATACCAAGAATTAGAACCTGAGCCCGACCTGGGTCAATTCGTTTGTCACGTTGGTGGAGCTTCTCAGCAGCGTGCTCTTTTAACCAGCGACCTGATTGTTGATAAAGTTTGTGACCCGCTTTGTTGAGAGGTGCAGCGATTAAGAACGACAATGAAACGGCTATAGCCACTGCCACCAAGATGTCGCCAGACATCCAGCCCATCTTAAAAGCAAGGCCACCGACGATGAGGCCAAATTCACTGTAGTTAAACAGTGACAAAGAAGTGAGTAGGGAGGTTCGAACACGGAACTTGAATCGGTTTAGTACCAAGAAGTACAGAACGCCTTTCACTGGCAGTAACAATAAGAACAAGACTGCAAGCATAAAACCCTGAATAGTTGGCTGTTCTGACAAGCCAATATTCAAGAAGAAGCAGACGAGGAAAAGCTCTTTGAGGTTAAACAGCGACTTCGATAGCTCTGAAGCTTTTGGGTGACCGGCTAATAGCATACCTAGGATAAGGGCACCTAAGTCTGGTTTTACTCCTACAAACTGGAACAAGCCAGCACCAACAACTAATGCGAAGAAGATACCGAATAGCACCAACATTTCACCGTGCCCAACCCAATCGAGGACTTTGTAGAACAATGGGCGAAAGAAAGGCAAAGCGAACAGTGCGATCGCATACCACTCTGGAATTTTGCCCGTCGATGCAGTCAAGAATACGACAGCAAAGATATCTTGCATGACCAGAATGCCAATCGCTAGTGTGCCATAGGTAGCATTCATTTCCCCTTTCTCTTGTAGAGACTTGACCGCAAATACAGTACTAGAAAATGAAAGAGCAAAACCGAGTAGAACGATCTGTTCTATTGACATGGCTGCTAGAGATGAAATACCTAGGAACTTAAAACCAAATAGAGCGGCTGCAAAAAACAGAGTGGATAAAAGATTGTGGATCGTTGCGCCAGCCCAGATCTCTTTAGAGAGTAGGGTTTTGATGTCCAGCTTTAAGCCAATAGTAAATAAGAGAAGGGTGACACCAAGGTCAGCCAAAGTAATGATGGTGTCATTGGTTTCAAAGCCAAGGGCATAAAGCCCGAAACCTGCAACCAAAAAACCAACTAATGGGGGGAGGTGGCATTTTAAAGCAATAAATCCTGCGATAAACGCAGTGGATATTAATATAAGTTCCATAACTTGTTGTTGTAGTTCCCTAGCTTAAAAAAACGGGCCGTGTTTATACAAACACGGCCCGCGGAAAATCAGAATTGTTTTCTTTAGTCTTCAAGAAGCTTTTGCAGTAACACACCGTTGAGCATGGCGCGCTTAATCATGGCAAAGGCTCCCATCGTAGGATGTTTATCGATCTGTGATGCTACAATAGGCAGGCCGCTATGGAAAGTCGTTAACGACTGATTCTCTACATTGCGCTTAATTGCAGGGAAAACAATCTCTTGTGCCTTCGTAATATCACCAGCAATGATAACTTTCTGAGGGTTAAACAGGTTAATCGTCATCGCGATAGCCTTACCTAACTGGTTTCCTACTCGAACTAAGCTTTGTTTCGCGAGTTCATCGCCATTGATTGCGTGGTCACAAACATCTTGAATCGTAATATGTTCAAGTTCCGTTAAAGAAGATTCATAGCCTTGCTTAATGAGCTTCTGTACTCGATCAACAATGGCAGGGTTTGCCGCTACGGTTTCAAGACAACCGAAGTTACCACACTGGCACTGTTCTCCTAGCGGATCAATTTGGATATGACCAATTTCACCCACGTTACGGTTATGGCCTAAGAAAACCTGTCCATTAACGATAATACCAGCACCCGTACCACGGTGCACACTGACCAAAATAGAATCTTGACTGTCTTTACTTGCACCGAAGTAGTGCTCAGCAAGCGCCATTCCTCTAACGTCATTACCAACAAAACAAGCCACATGGAAAGTGTCGCGAATAATGTCGCTCAATGCGAGGTTATCGATGTCCGTATTTGGCATGTACTCAACAACACCGGTTGTTGGGTTAACCAAGCCTGGAAGGGTGACACCAATGGCAATCAGTTGGTCGATCTTTGGCTGATGCTCAGCAATGAAAGCCTTGAGGTTATTGACCAAGCCTTGTGTAAGGTCTGATTGGTCTGAATAATCCAGGTCTTGTTGTTGGAAAGCCAACTCACGACCGCCAAGGTCATGAAGGCTTATTTGAATATAGTCTCTACCTAAGCGTACAGCGACAGAATGAAAAGGGTCGACTTCTGTGGTTAGGGAGATCGCGCGTCTACCGCCAGTAGACGCTTGTTGCGCAACCTCTTTAATGAGGCCGCGCTCCAAAAGTTGGCGGGTAATTTTTGTAACACTTGCCGGTGCGAGTTGGCTTACATCAGCCACTTGTATACGACTGATAGGCCCTTGCTGGTCTATTAGTCGGTATACCGCCGCACTGTTTAGTTGTTTAACTAAGTCTACGTTACCTATTTGTCCGCCATTCATACTTAATTGTGCTCGTATTGTCCATTAACAACAGTCGCTTTAACGTTAAAGTCTCGGTCAAATACAGCTAGGTTTGCAACCATGCCTTTTTTGATTCGACCTAGCTTGCTTTCTACACCGATAGCCGTAGCTGGGTATAGCGTAGCCATGCGAAGAGCTTCGTCTAAAGCGATACCAGCGTGCTCAACTGTATTCTGAACTGCTTCAATCATAGTCAGAGCTGAGCCGCCCAGTGTGCCGTTTTCATCAACACACTTACCATCTCGGTAATATACTTTCTTACCGACAAAAATAAAGTATTCCATGTCAGCACCTGCAGGAGCTGTGGCATCCGTCACTAATACTAGCTTTTCTCCCTTGATTTTGTGCGCAATTCTGATGTTTGCGTAATCAACGTGGAAGCCGTCGGCGATGATACCAGCATAAACTTCTGGCGTGTCGTAAATCGCGCCAACAACGCCAGGTTCACGACCGACCATAGGGGTCATCGCATTGAATAGGTGAGTAGCGAAAGTGATACCAGATTCGAAACTTTGTCGAGCTTCTGCGTAAGTCGCGTTTGTATGGCCGATTGAAACGACAACGCCAGCTTTGTGTAGGCGCTCGATATGTTCGGGATCATTAAGCTCTGGTGCCAATGTTACTTTTGCAACTAGGTCGCTGTTCTCACAAATCAGTTCAATCATTTCGCTGTCTGATTTACGAATGTGATCGACGCTATGAATGCCTTTTTTTGCAACGTTTAGGTATGGACCTTCAAGGTGCAGACCTAGTGATTGGTTTTGGTACTGGTTGTGATATTCACGAGCTGCAGTAATAACTGCACGCATATCTTCGTCTGAAGAGGTGATGAGCGTAGGCAAGAAGCTAGTACAGCCTGATTTAAGGTTTGCTTCGTGCATGATCTGCATTGTTTCTGCCGTGATCTCATCGTTAAGCATTACACCGCCACAACCATTCAGCTGTAAGTCAATGAAACCTGGGCTTAGGTTTGCTCCGTTTAGATCGCGAACCTCGATTCCTTCTGGCAATTCAGAGATAGGACAGACTTTTTTGATCAGTTCATTTTCTATTACGACGGCATGATCGGTTAGAACATCACTACCAGTGTAAATTTTACAGTTACTTAGCGCGTACATAGTCAGCTAATCCTTATTTCGTGAGATCTTTTAAATTTGTTCGTTACCTAAATGTGGACTTAGTTTGCGAGCATCATTTACGTAACGATTTATCTTTTATGGGCGAACGGCTTCAAAATGGGAAGCTATTTAAGTTGTTGAAAAACATATGAACAATTGATCTGTATTATACGTTTAGGTTCATTGTTAATGATTATTCATAGGGTAATCTAAAGTTAGGAATATCATGTTTTTGCCTAATGATTAGATTTGAATTTTATCTATAAACACTCATTTTTTTGAATGATAAAATAAGTTTTATGATCTCGCTAGCAAAAACCTCTGGATTTGGTAAAAACTGGTGATTAGGATCACAAATGGTAAGGTTTTAATTTGCGGGGCAAAATTAATTGAATACACTGAATAGGACTAAATTGAGCGACTAAAATAAGTTTCTCAAATGAATTCTAAAAAATCCTATAGGGGGAAACAACTGGTGAATATTCTAGGATATGCACAGAAGCTAGGTAAGGCATTAATGCTACCTATCGCAACACTTCCGATTGCGGCGCTTCTACTACGTTTAGGTCAAGGCGATCTACTTGATATTCCATTCATGGCAGAAGCTGGTGGAGCTATCTTCGGTAACCTACCATTGCTATTTGGTCTAGGTATCGCGATTGGTCTTTCTAAAGACGGTAACGGCGCAGCAGGTCTTGCTGGTGCAGTTGCTTACTTCGTACTAACAGCGACAGCAACAACAATTAACGCTGACGTAAACATGTCATTCTTCGGCGGTATCTTCGCTGGTATCATCGCTGGTCACTCTTACAACGCTTTTCATGCAACACGTCTTCCTGAGTGGCTGGCTTTCTTTGCGGGTAAACGTTTAGTACCTATCATGGCTGGTCTATTTGCACTTGTTGCAGGTGCTGTGTCTGGTGTGGTTTGGCCTGGTGTTCAATCTGGTCTAGACGCACTGGCTCACGCAGTATCAACATCTGGCGCTATTGGTCAATTCGTTTACGGTACTCTTAACCGTGCACTTATCCCTGTAGGTCTACACCACGTATTGAACTCATACTTCTGGTTCGGTATGGGTACATGTCAAGAAATCATCGTTGCTGGTCAAGGCGCATTTGCTAACATCACTCAACTTTGTGTTGACCCATCACTAGCTAAAACTCTAGTTGTTGGCCAAGAGCACACATTCACATTCGCTAACTCTGTAACTCCAGAAATCACTACTGTAGTTAAAGAAGTGACTGAAACTGTTAAATCTGGCGACCTACACCGTTTCTTCGGTGGCGATAAAGGCGCTGGCGTATTCATGAACGGTTTCTTCCCTGTAATGATGTTCGGTCTACCAGGTGCTGCACTTGCAATGTACCTAGCTGCTCCTGCTGAAAAACGCAGCCAAGTTGGTGGTGCACTGTTCTCAGTTGCATTCTGTTCATTCCTAACAGGTATCACAGAGCCGCTAGAATTCATGTTCGTATTCCTAGCTCCTGCTCTATACGCAATGCACGCTGTATTTACAGGTCTGTCTCTAGTAGTTGCAAACATGTTTGGTACTCTACACGGTTTCGGTTTCTCTGCTGGTCTTATCGACTTCGTATTGAACTGGGGTCTAGCAACTAAACCATTCGTACTACTACTAATCGGTCTTGGTTTCGGTGCTCTATACTTCTTCACTTTCTCTTTCGCAATCCGCGCTTTCAACTTGAAATCGCCAGGTCGTGAAGATGATGACGAAGCTGTAGCAGCTCCTGCTGGCGACGCACCAAAAGGTGAAGTTGCACGTCAATACCTGAAAGCACTAGGTGGTCACGACAACCTAACTTCAATCGACGCTTGTATCACTCGTCTACGTCTAACTCTTAAAGACCGCTCTATCGCAGATGAAGCTGTTCTTAAGAAGCTTGGCGCTAAAGGTGTGGTTAAACTAGGTGAGAACAACCTACAGGTTATCCTAGGCCCACTAGCTGAAATCGTAGCTGGCGAAATGAAAGCTATCGGTGCAGGTGAAGACCTATCTGATGTAAAACTTCCATAGTGACGGAAGTGCTTAATTAAGAAGTAAAGTTACTCTTAAGTAAGTTTCAAATTGAAAGCCTCCCAAACGGGAGGCTTTTTTGTGCCTACTGTTTAAGGTCAATGAACCCGGTTCGTTCTATTCTTCATCGAATAGCAGAAATAATCGCAATTAACGGACGGTTCTTATTGTGCAAAGGCGAAGAATTGTGGATGATTAGCAACAATGATCTTTCTATCTTTGACTGGCGCTGTAAGCGACCATTTTCATTGGTACAAAAGATAACTTTCTCTGACAATACTAAATACATAGAGGTGCTATAGATGAGTGAAGCTGAGGCTCGTCCATCGAATTTCATTCGCCAAATTATCGATAAAGATTTAGCGGATGGTACACACAGTAGCGTGCATACTCGTTTCCCGCCGGAGCCAAATGGCTACCTGCACATTGGTCACGCTAAATCTATTTGCTTGAACTTTGGTATTGCTCAGGACTACCAGGGACAATGTAATCTTCGTTTCGATGATACAAACCCTGAAAAAGAAGACGTTGAATACGTTGAGTCAATTAAGAATGATGTAAGCTGGTTAGGCTTTGAATGGTCTGGTGATATTTGTTACTCATCAAACTACTTCGATACGCTTTACGCTTATGCTGTGGAATTAATTAATAAAGGCTTAGCGTATGTTGACGAGCTAAGTCCTGATCAAATCCGTGAGTACCGTGGCACGCTAAAAGAGCCAGGTAAAGCGAGCCCATACCGTGATCGCAGTCCTGAAGAGAACTTAGCGTTGTTCGAAAAAATGCGTGACGGTGGCTTCGAAGAAGGTAAAGCGTGTCTACGTGCTAAGATCGACATGAGCTCTTCATTCATGGTTATGCGCGATCCTGTTATCTACCGCGTTCGTTTTGCTCACCACCATCAAACTGCTGATAAGTGGTGCATTTACCCAATGTACGACTTTACTCACTGTATCTCTGATGCGCTAGAGGGTATCACGCACTCTATCTGTACGCTTGAATTCCAAGACAACCGTCGTTTGTATGACTGGGTTCTAGATAACATCACGATTGATTGCCAACCTCGTCAATACGAGTTTAGCCGTCTGAATCTTGAATACACGGTAATGTCGAAGCGTAAGCTGAACCAACTTGTGGTTGAAAATCTAGTTGAAGGCTGGGACGATCCACGTATGCCAACTATCTCTGGTTTGCGTCGTCGTGGCTTCACTTCAAGCTCGATTCGTGAATTCTGTAAACGTATTGGTGTGACTAAGCAAGAGAACATGATTGAGTTCGGTTCACTTGAATCTTGTATCCGTGATGATCTGAACGAAAATGCACCTCGTGCAATGGCTGTTCTTGACCCTATCAAGGTCGTGATTGAAAACTACGACGCTGATACAGTAGAAACATTGACGGTAGCAAACCACCCGAACAAGCCAGAAATGGGTACTCGTGAAGTACCATTTACACGTGAAGTTTGGATTGAGCGTGATGACTTCCGTGAAGAAGCAAACAAAAAGTACAAGCGTTTGGTTCTAGGTAAAGAAGTTCGTCTACGTGGTGCTTACGTGATCAAAGCTGAACGTATCGAAAAAGATGCAGAAGGCAACATTACGACTATCTTCTGTTCTTACGACAATGAAACATTGGGTAAGAACCCTGCAGATGGCCGTAAAGTGAAAGGCGTTATTCACTGGGTATCGGCTGATAAAGCGTTGCCTGCTGAGATTCGTTTATACGATCGTCTATTCACAGTGCCAAACCCTGCCGCTGCTGATGATTTCGCTGCAACGCTAAACCCTGAATCACTTGTTACGCTAAACGGTTTTGTTGAACCTAGCCTAGGAGAAGGTGTGGCAGAGCAAGCGTACCAGTTTGAACGTACAGGTTATTTCTGTGTAGATTCGAAAGACTCTAAAGCAGACGCGCTAGTATTCAACCGCACGGTTGGTCTACGTGACACTTGGGGTAAAACTGAGGCTTAATGGCTTTGTTTTTCTCTACTCTATTTTTCCAAGCTCTGTTTCTCGGAGCTTAGTTTCTCAAGAGACGCTTAATAAAAAACCGGCTTAGAGCCGGTTTTTTTGTGTCTGGGAAATAACCAAATTGTGGGCCAAGCTACTGTGATTCTTAATACAATATCAGCCCAAATAAAAAACGCCGGCCTAAGCCAGCGTTCTGTGTTACTTCTTCGCTTTATGTGCGTCTGGGTTGCCTTTGCAATCCCCAGTGATGCTTTTACCATACAGATACAAACTGTGGTTAGTTAGCTGTACATTGTAGCGTTGAGCGATTTCTTTTTGTCTTTCTTCGATAAGATCATCAGAGAACTCGATAACTTCACCGCAGTCTAAACATACTAGGTGATCATGGTGATGCTGTGTTGAAAGTTCGAATACAGACTTACCACCTTCAAAGTGGTGACGAGTTACAATGCCTGCATCATCGAATTGGTTTAGTACGCGATAAACGGTCGCAAGACCAATCTCTTCACCTAAGTCGATCAGCTTTTTATATAAATCTTCAGCACTAATATGTTGGCAGTCTGGTTGTTGTAATACTTCTAAAATTTTGAGCCGTGGGAGGGTCACTTTAAGACCAGCATCTTTTAGCGCTTGATTATTGTCTGACATATACTTTCCTGTTGATGATCTGCAGCAATTAACAGAATTCAATATTAATACCATTATAGTTTAGTCAGGCATAACAATAAACCACGAACTTCAAAGGGTTACTCACTGACATCACAATCTGTTTTGTAAATTGGAAGTATCTCACTTATAGTGGAGGTACGACCAGCCAGGTGACGGTGTTTTTTGATATGAACATGGATTGTTGTTATGAATAAGCAACTCGCAAAAATATATAAACCCAATATTGTAAAATTTGCACTCAATATTTGGCCTCCCTTTTGGGGCTCGGGAATTCGAATAGCTCACATTAGCGCTGACTTTAGGGTTGTTAAGACTGTGCTCAAGTTGCGGTGGTGGAATAAGAACGCTAATCGGACTCAATATGGAGGCAGTATCTTTTCTCTTACCGATCCCGTTTACTCGTTAATGTTAATGGGGATTTTAGGTGAGCGATATTATGTTTGGGATAAAGAGGCGAGTATTAACTTTATCAAGCCTGGTCAATCCGACTTGTATGCAGACTTTGAGATAAGCCAAGGGCAACTTGAGGATATCTATCGTCAGACACAACTTGGTGAGAAGTGTTTCCCCGAATTTATCATCCACGTTAAAGATAAGCAGGGAAGTGTGGTTTCGGAAATTCAGCGAACTCTCTATGTGAGAAAGAAGCCACAATTTAGAGAGGATGACGAAGCATTAGAAGCTGAGTGTTGATTGATAAACATTGAATAGAAAAAAACCTCCCATAAGGAGGTTTTTTCATATCTATATAACGGTCATTAATTGTAACAATTAACAACCGCTAATGAATTAGTCTTCTAGCTCTGCTAGGCACATCTCTTCGTGGATTTGTTTAACCCAGTTAGATACGCGCTCATCAGTCAGCTCAGGTTGACGGTCTTCGTCAATACATAGACCAACGAATTGGCTGTCATCGCCTTCAACTAAACCTTTCGATGCTTCGAATTCGTAGCCTTCAGTTGACGTGTGACCTAGGATAGTACCGCCTTTTGCTTCAACGATATCACGGATAGTACCCATAGCATCGCAGAAGTATTCTGCGTAATCTTCTTGGTCGCCACAACCAAAAATCGCAACAAGCTTAGTTGAGAAATCAATAGCTTCTAGCTCAGGGAAAAAGTCATCCCAATCACATTGTGCTTCGCCGTAGTACCACGTAGGGATACCAAGCAGCAGCAGATCGAAGTTATCGATATCTTCTTTGCTGCTTTTTGCAATGTCTTGAACTTGAACGAGCTGCTTGCCCAATTGCTTTTGAATCATCTTAGCAACAGCTTCAGTGTTACCTGTATCGCTACCAAAGAAGAGACCTACACTTGCCATAGAATCATTACCTTTCATTTTGTCTGTTGTCGGTGTAATAAAGTTCGGAGGAAATCGTTAGATTCCAGTTCCTTCCCAGCTTAGTTGGATTATCCCTTTTGCGATAAAGCCTGCGCAGCCAAGGAAAAGTACTAACCATACGATACGACGACCAAATGCAGGAACATTTCCCTGCTTTAGAACGTCTTTAATTGCCATTCCGATTAGAAAGAAAATCGCGGCAAACAGAAGATCTAAACCAACAGATTCAATGATGTTCATGTAGTCGTAAAGCATGGGAACCTTATATACCAAATTTGCTTGGGCGCACTATATCACTGTTGTGAGATAAAGTTAATCTGCTGTGATTACACAGCTCTCATTTATATCGACTAATCAACCTATCTAAGTGATGAATTTCCTTATTGCACGGAGCACTTCAGCGGGCTTTTCCGCGTGTAGCCAATGTCCAGTGTTGGCGATAACATGTGCCTTTGCGTTGGAAAACTGCTGTTGAACGGCGGTTTGATGTTCAGCCGTCAGGTAATCAGAGTCACCACCCTTGATTAGCAAGGTTTTGACCGAGGTTTTGTCAATCGGTTCCCAACCAATAATATGTGGGTAGTTGTTTAAGAGCGAGGCAACATTGAAACGCCATTCCATGATGCCTTGTTCTGATTTGAACAAAGATTTCGTTAAGAACTGGCGAACCCCATCAATTTCGATATGTTTTGCGAGGACCTTAAGCGCCTCTGAGCGTGATGTCGGTTTTTCTTCTATCACAGCTTGTAGGCCTGCGAATACGTTGTCGTGACGACTTTGGGTGTACGCGACTGGTGCCATATCTAAGACAATCAATTTATGCAGCGTCAGATGTTGTGTCAGTGCCATCGCTACCTTGCCACCCATCGAGTGACCAATCACAGTGACACCTTCTAACTCAAGATCATTCAGCAGTTGAGCCACATCTTGTGCCATAGCTTGATAATTATGAGTGTCATTATGGAAAGATTGGCCGTGGTTACGTAGATCGATGCTAAGTACCTGATGATCGGTTTTTAGATCCCTAGCGAGCAAGCCAAGGTTGTCCAAATTTCCGAATAATCCATGGATCAAAACAATGGTGTGACCCTCACCTTCAATTTTATAGTTGAGCTGTACTGACATTTTTATCTTATTCATGGTGGGTTTGACGTAGAGTATCCGCGCGGATCTCGCTATAATCCCTCAGAGTTTAAACATTGAGATTGTGAAAAGCGAATGAAAACAATTGAGGTTGATGAGGACCTATACCGTTTTATTGCGGGTCAGACAGAACGTATTGGCGAAAGCGCTTCAGATATTCTGCGCCGCTTGTTACTGGTTGATAACCAAGGCACGGTTCCGATCGAAGAGATCGTTGAGCCAAAAGGTATCGTTGTTAGCAAAGAGGTAGGCTTTACTCCAGAGAAGTTCGATGGCGTTAAAGAAATGCGCTCACTACTAATATCAGATGAGTTTGCATCACTAAAGAAAGCCATTGATCGTTTCATGCTTGTGTTATCAACACTGCATAAAATCGACCCTTTAAGCTTTTCAGAAGCAACTCAAGTAAAGGGCCGCAAGCGTGTTTACTTTGCAGACAACGAAGCGACGTTGTTAGCAAACGGCAACACAACTAAGCCTAAAGCTATTCCACAAAGTCCTTTTTGGGTTATTACGAATAACAATACAAGCCGAAAAAGACAGATGGTTGAACAGCTTATGAGCCGCATGAATTTCCAAGCAGAATTGATAGAAAAAGTAACAGGTTCAATTTAACGAAATCTGATTTAAACCTCATAATATCCATGGCTAAGAAGATATTATGAGGTTTTTTTGTTTTTAAATTTTATATAAGGATGTCGATAATGGCTATGCACCCTCGTGCCGGGCAGAAAGCTCTGCAGGAAGATCTTCATAATATCCCGGCTTTAGTTGCAAACTATTTCTTACAGCAACCGGATGCTACTAACCCAGATCATAAAGTACTGTTCGGTACTTCAGGTCACCGCGGTACAGCAGACAAATCAACATTTAATGAAAACCACATTCTAGCGATCGCACAAGCGGTTGCTGAGGTTCGTGCCGATCAAGGTACAACAGGACCACTTTTCTTAGGCAAAGATACTCACGCTCTATCTGAGCCTGCTTTTTCTACGGTTATTGAAGTGCTAGTTGCAAACGGCGTTGAAGTTATCGTTCAAGAAAACAATGGCTTTACTCCAACTCCAGGTATCTCGCACGCGATTCTTACGCATAACCTAGTGAATGACAAAAAAGCAGACGGCATTGTTATCACGCCTTCGCATAACCCACCACAAGACGGGGGTATTAAATACAATCCGACACACGGTGGCCCTGCTGAGGCAGAGCTAACTCAAGCGATTGAAGATCGTGCGAATGTGATCATTGCTGAGCAAATGCAAGGCGTTAAGCGCACTCCTATCGCACAGGCTAAACAGTCTGAGCTAGTGAAAGAAGTTGATTTAGTTGCTCCTTACGTTGCTGACTTGGTTAACGTGGTTGATATGGAAGCAATCCAGAAAGCAAACATCAAGATTGGTGTTGATCCACTGGGTGGTAGCGGTATTGATTACTGGCGTCAAATTGGCAAAGCGTACAACCTAGACCTGACTCTGGTCAGTGAAGCTGTTGATCCTTCGTTCCAATTTATGTCTCTAGACAAAGATGGTGTGGTTCGTATGGACTGTTCTTCTCCATACGCAATGGCAGGTTTACTGGCACTTAAAGACGACTATCAATTAGCGTTTGGCAACGACCCAGACTACGATCGCCACGGCATTGTTACGCCAAAAGGCTTGATGAATCCCAACCACTTCCTAGCGGTGTGTATTGACTACTTATACCGCAACCGTGAAGGTTGGGGTAAAGACGTTGCAGTGGGTAAAACACTGGTATCAAGTGCTCTGATTGACCGCGTTGTTGCTGACTTAGGTCGCGAGCTTTGCGAAGTGCCAGTGGGATTCAAATGGTTCGTTGATGGCCTATATAACGGTCAGTTTGGTTTCGGTGGTGAAGAGAGTGCGGGTGCATCTTTCTTACGTAAAGACGGAACGCCTTGGTCAACAGATAAAGATGGCCTGATTCTTTGCCTACTTGCGGCCGAGATCACAGCAGTAACGGGCAAGAACCCACAAGAATACTACGAAGAACTTGCCGCTAAACATGGCGAATCTAAGTACAACCGTATTCAAGCAGTAGCTAACGGCGCACAAAAAGACGTGCTTAAGAAGCTATCTCCAGAGATGGTTTCAGCTGAGACGCTTGCTGGTGATGCAATTACTGCACGCTTAACGCACGCTCCAGGTAATGGTGCTGCGATTGGTGGCCTAAAAGTGACGACTGAAAACGGTTGGTTTGCTGCTCGTCCATCAGGTACAGAAGACATCTACAAGATCTACTGTGAAAGCTTTAAAGGTGAAGAGCACCTGAAAGCAATCGAAGCAGAAGCTCAAGAGATTGTTAACCAAGTATTTGCAGCCGCTGGCCTATAATCGAATACAGATTAGTAGAGTCATCAAGTAAATAGTGAAAGGGTTGATGTGAAAGCATCAGCCCTTTTTATTTGTCTGTGAGTAAGTGGCTAAGACTAAATCAACTCAATGGCTGAATAGATTAGCCGTGTGGCCAGCTTTGTGGCATCACAAACCAAAACTGTCCTGATTTGGTTTGTCCATGAACAAAGCGGTCACCAAACTCGGTGATAGGCTCGCAGGTGAAATCATCAGTGCCCGCTGCCCATTGCTCTTTGGTGAGAGGGTAGAGCACTTCAGTAATTAAATGAGCTTGGTTTTGATAGCACCAAAAACCGTTTACTTGGCTTGGATTAATGTCGTAACTCAAACATTCAGTCGGTACGTTTTGCTCCAAGAATGGGTTGGTATAAAGGCGACCTTGCATGAGGAGATGTTTTGAGTCGACATCAATCTCTGGATACTGTTCAATAAAGGCGGCTGAAGATGACATACCAAGCTGGTGGCTTAGCATCCTATCGAGCTTCTTATCCAATTGATCATGAGAGTTTGGCCCAAACCATGTTTGTTCATGGAGCAGATAAAACTTAATCGCCACTTCCCAATGTTGCAGCTTTTGGCTGCTCTCCTCTTCAAGAATAAAGTCGATTGCACCTAGCGTTCTGCCATCCACATTAATCTGAATTTCATCGTACTTGATCGAATAATCAGGTGAAGCTTCGATGACTTGTTCACATAGGTGCTGGTAGAGGAAACCTAACCTAGGATTACCATTGTATGTATGTGATGCATCTATTATGGTATGAGGGCTTGAGAATGCACTGAGATCCGAAATCGGTGGCTTGATTTCTAGTAATGGCGGTGAGTCGATGACCCATTGGTAAAAACGTTGCAGTGCTGTCATCTGTTCCTCATAAACTAGCTCTTTATAAACATAACCCTGGGGCTTTCGACATTCTACCCGTAAATTGATATAACGACGTTATTATAAAGGTAAGCTGGAAATAAAAATGAATAACTTACAATTAGAAAAGCTACTTAACGAAAAACTGCAGCCACAGCAAATTAAAGATTACTGTCCTAATGGTCTTCAAGTTGAAGGCGTAACAGAAGTGAAGCGAATCGTTACTGGTGTGACAGCTTCTCAAGCCTTGATTGATAAAGCGGTAGAACTGAATGCAGACGCTTTATTAGTGCATCATGGCTTCTTCTGGAAAGGTGAATCAGAAGCAATTCGTGGCATGAAGGGTAAGCGCATTCGTACCCTGATTAAAAATGACATCAACCTTTTAGGATACCATCTCCCTCTTGATATCCACCCTGAGCTTGGTAACAACGCCAAGCTTGCAGAGTTTCTTGATATCGAAGTCGAAGGCGGTTTAGAAGGGCACCCACAATCTGTTGCGATGTTTGGCAAGTTGAGTACGCCAATGACGGGTGCAGAGTTTGCTGCAAAAATTAACCAAGTTCTAAATCGTAAACCACTGCATATCGCTCCAGAAAACCAAGACAAAATGATTACTACTGTCGGTTGGTGCACCGGTGGTGGTCAAGACTACATTGAGTTAGCGGCTTCTCAAGGTATTGATGCATTTATCTCTGGTGAAATTTCAGAGCGCACTACTTACTCAGCACGTGAGCAAGATATCCATTACTTTGCGGCAGGCCACCACGCAACAGAACGTTATGGTGTGAAGGCATTAGGTGAGTGGCTAGCGAAAGAGCATGGCTTAGCTGTTGAGTTTATCGATATCGACAACCCGGTATAAAAAGAAAATATGGGATGTAGGATACGAGTCACTATAAATTTGTACCCGTCGATGAGACTGGCTAATTAGAACTCTAATGGATTTTATTTCGAGAGATCTCAAGTAATTCGTCATTCCCTAGACTGACAAAGGAAGGAGTAGGGAATCTCTAAAAGCTTGTCGATACAATTTACAATTAGTGAGATCCCCAACTCGCTCGTCCCTCACTCTTGAGGATGACGGAGTTGAGAGCATATAAAAGAAAAGGGTTGATGTTAATACATCAACCCTTTCTGATCTTAATCGATTAGAAAAGTCTAAACTTTACTATTCGCGCTCGTGTAGAGCTTGGAAATCACGCTGTTCTTCACCAGTGTACAACTGACGAGGACGACCGATGCGGTTCGTCGGATCGCTGTGCATTTCGTTCCAGTGTGCAATCCAACCTATAGTACGAGACATCGCGAAGATTACTGTGAACATTGATACCGGAATACCGATCGCTTTCAGAATGATACCTGAGTAGAAATCTACGTTCGGGTATAGTTTCTTCGATACAAAGTACTCATCAGAAAGAGCGATGCGCTCAAGTTCCATTGCAACGTCAAGTAGTGGATCTTGAATGTTCAGCTCTTTAAGTACTTCGTGGCACGCTTCGCGCATTACCGTTGCACGTGGATCGTAGTTCTTGTAAACACGGTGACCGAAGCCCATTAAACGGAACGGGTCATCTTTGTCTTTTGCTTTTGCTACGTACTCTTCAATGTTGTCTACGCTACCGATCTCTTCAAGCATCATTAGACAAGCTTCGTTAGCACCGCCGTGAGCCGGACCCCACAAAGAAGCGAT
This sequence comes from Vibrio sp. 1F253, assembly GCF_041439295.1. Lineage (NCBI taxonomy): Bacteria > Pseudomonadati > Pseudomonadota > Gammaproteobacteria > Vibrionales > Vibrionaceae > Vibrio > Vibrio sp. 1F253. The sequence continues at coordinate 84,760 of NZ_JBGONU010000001.1, forward strand.
ACCAGCAGCAATACAAGCAAATGGGTTTGCGCCCGAAGAACCAGCTAAACGAACCGTTGACGTTGAAGCATTTTGTTCGTGATCTGCGTGTAACGTAAAGATTTTGTCCATTGCGCGAGCAACAACAGGGTTTACTTCATATTCTTCACATGGATTTGCATACATCATGTGCAGGAAGTTTTCTGCGTAGCCTAGGTCATTGCGTGGGTAGATAAACGGTTGACCGATAGAATATTTGTAACACATTGCAGCCAGTGTTGGCATTTTTGAAATTAGGCGGTATGCCGCAATTTCACGGTGTGTGTCGTTATTAACATCTAATGAATCATGATAGAACGCAGCAAGCGCACCTACCACACCACACATAACAGCCATTGGGTGAGCATCACGGCGGAAGCCGTGGAAGAAACTAGCAATTTGCTCATGAACCATGGTGTGACGCGTGACAGTCGTCTTGAACTCTTCGTATTGAGCTCGAGAAGGAGCTTCGCCGTATAAAAGAATGTAACAAACTTCTAAGTAATCAGCATTATTGGCCAGTTGATCAATTGGATAACCACGGTGTAGAAGGATACCTTTTCCACCGTCAATATAAGTGATTTGCGATTCACAAGATGCAGTGGCAAGAAAACCAGGATCAAAAGTGAAAAAACCATTAGAACCCAGTGTACGAACGTCGATGACTGGAGTACCAAGTACACCTTCTGTAATCGGCAATTCGATCGGCGCTTGACCTTCAATATGAAGGGTAGCTTTCTTATCCGCCATAACAATCTCCTTTGTTATTATTAATCCGTCCAGGATGTTTATGTGCCATTTTTTTACTGGTCTTACGTCAGAAAGTCAATTTTTCTGCAGCTTTGTGTGCACTTGTTAGTGTTTTTTACATTAAATTCGTTAAAAGTCTGTGCTGTGTAGCATTATTTGTTGCATCAATTGTATTAGAATGTTGCCAGCCGTATAGTGGCGCTGAAAAGTTTGGTTAAAACCTTATAAATGCAAGGCTAAGAAGAAATGTGAGGTGTCTTCGGAAACCTAGTTATTAACAATTATTTTACAATTATCTAAGGCTCAACTTACGTTATTTGTTAAGCTAATGTTAAATTTTGAGGGTTTGCAATCAAATTTTGTCCATAACAATACATAAGGTTATTTAATGACCATCATGCTCAATGGAGCTGAGTGAGCGAGCCCGTGAAAGAAAGAAAGACAAGACCTGTTAATTTAGATTTACAGACCATCCACTTTCCTATCACAGCAATAGCTTCCATCCTACACCGTGTGTCTGGGGTGATTACTTTTGTTGCGATCGGAATTTTGCTTTGGTTACTATCCATTTCCCTCTCTTCCCCTGTAGGCTTTATGGAAGCTAGCGACATTGTCGACGGTTTCTTCGTGAAGTTTATTCTGTGGGGCATTTTAACCGCTTTGGCTTACCACATTGCTGGTGGTATTCGTCACCTTCTTATGGACCTTGGTCACTTTGAAGAGCTGGAATCTGGCGCTAAGAGCGCGAAGGTTGCATTCGCAGCAACAGCGGTATTGTCTCTACTAGCGGGGATCTTAGTATGGTAAACAACGTTTCTACTTTTGGTCGTAATGGTGTGCATGATTATCTATTGATTCGTGCAACAGCCATCATTATGACGCTTTACACTATCTACCTAGTGAGCTTCTGTGCTTTCTCAGGTGATATTTCTTACGCATCTTGGACGCAATTCTTTGGTGGTACTTTCACTAAAGTCTTCACCATGTTAGCGCTTACTTCAATTTTGGTTCACGCGTGGATCGGCTTGTGGCAAGTACTAACTGACTACATCAAATGTGCAAAATTGCGCGTTGGTCTTCAAGTCGGTGTTGTTGCGGTTCTTCTAGGATATTTCTTCTCTGGTCTGTTTATTTTGTGGGGTGCGTAAGTGACTATTCCTGTTCGTGAGTTTGATGCTGTAGTAATTGGCGCTGGTGGTGCTGGTATGCGCGCCGCGCTACAAATTTCTGAGCAAGGCCTATCTTGTGCGTTGCTTTCTAAAGTTTTCCCAACTCGTTCTCATACTGTATCTGCGCAAGGTGGTATCACCGTTGCTCTTGGTAATGCGCATGAAGATCACTGGGAACAACACATGTACGATACGGTAAAAGGTTCCGATTACATCGGCGACCAAGATGCTATCGAATACATGTGTAAAAATGGCCCTGAGTCGGTTATCGAATTAGAAAAAATGGGTCTTCCATTTTCTCGTTTTGATAACGGCAGTATTTACCAACGTCCGTTTGGTGGCCAATCTAAGAATTTTGGTGGTGAGCAAGCGGCTCGTACCGCAGCGGCAGCCGACCGTACTGGTCACGCACTGTTACACACGCTTTACCAACAAAACATTAAACACAAAACGACGGTTTTCTCTGAGTGGTATGCACTGGATCTTGTTAAAAACGAAGATGGTGCAATCTTAGGTACTACCGCGCTTTGTATGGAGACGGGTGAGGTTTGCTACTTCAAAGCGAAGGCAACAATCCTTGCTACTGGTGGTGCTGGTCGTATTTACGCATCAACAACCAATGCTCACATTAACACTGGTGACGGTGTTGGCATGGCGATTCGTGCAGGCGTTCCAATGCAAGACATCGAAATGTGGCAGTTCCACCCAACGGGTATCGCTGGCGCAGGTGTTTTGGTAACAGAAGGTTGTCGTGGTGAAGGTGGTTACCTTCTCAATAAAGACGGCGAGCGCTTCATGGAACGTTATGCTCCGAATGCTAAAGATTTAGCTGGTCGTGATGTTGTAGCTCGTTCGATGATGGTTGAGATTCGTGAAGGTCGTGGTTGTGATGGTCCATGGGGTCCACACATCAAGCTGAAACTCGATCACCTAGGTAAAGAGACGCTTGAATCTCGTCTACCGGGTGTATGTGAGCTTTCTCGTACCTTCGCTCACGTTGATCCTGTTAAAGAACCAATTCCTGTAATCCCAACGTGTCACTACATGATGGGTGGTGTTCCTACACAGGTTTCTGGTCAAGCAATTAAACAAACTGAAGACGGTACAGACGTTGAAATTCAAGGTCTATTCGCTTGTGGCGAAATCGCTTCAGTATCCGTACACGGTGCAAACCGTCTAGGTGGCAACTCGCTACTTGATTTGGTTGTATTCGGCCGTGCGACAGGTCTTCACCTTGGTGAGACTTTGAACAAGCAAGCTGAAGCAAAACCTGCAACTGAAGCCGACATTGAACGTTCACTAGAGCGCTACAATCGTTGGGAAAACAGTACTGACGGTGAAGACCCTGCGGTAATTCGTAAAGATCTTCAGCAATGTATGCAGAACAACTTCTCTGTATTCCGTGAAGGTAAAGCGATGGCTGACGGCTTAGAAGAGCTGAAAGTGATTCGTGAGCGTCTTAAAAATGCACACCTTTCAGACAAGTCGACTGAGTTCAACACGCAACGTATTGAGTGTTTAGAGCTGGAAAACTTGATGGAAACGGCATTTGCAACCGCGGTTGCAGCAAACTTCCGTACAGAGAGTCGTGGAGCGCATGCTCGTTTTGACTTCCCAGATCGTGATGATGAGCAATGGCTATGCCACTCACTTTACAACCCTGAATCAGAAAGTATGACTAAGCGTGGCGTGAACATGGAACCTATCCATCGTGAAGCATTCCCGCCGAAAGCACGTACGTACTAAGGAGATATGACCATGAAACTGAATTTCTCTTTATACCGTTACAACCCAGACGTGGACCAGAAACCTTACATGAAAGAGTACACCCTAGAGGTGGAAGAAGGTTCTGACATGATGCTTTTGGACGCGCTTATTCTTTTGAAAGAGCAAGATCCAACGATTTCATTCCGTCGCTCATGCCGTGAAGGTGTATGTGGTTCTGATGGTTTGAACATGAATGGTAAAAATGGATTGGCGTGTATCACGCCACTGTCTGCACTTTCTGGCCAAGATAAAATCGTAATTCGCCCACTTCCAGGTTTGCCTGTCGTGCGTGATTTGATCGTAGACATGACTCAGTTCTACGATAACTACGAAAAAGTTAAGCCGTTCTTAGTGTCTGATGGCAATGTGCCACCGGCTCGTGAAAACCTACAAAGCCCTGATGAGCGTGCTCATTTAGATGGTTTGTATGAATGTATTATGTGTGCATGTTGTACGACTTCATGTCCATCATTCTGGTGGAATCCAGATAAGTTCATCGGACCAGCAGGCCTACTTGCAGCATACCGTTGGCTAATAGATAGCCGAGATACGGCGACAGACGAACGTCTGTCCGATCTTGATGATGCATTTAGCGTTTTTCGTTGCCATGGCATCATGAATTGTGTAAGTGTTTGTCCTAAGGGATTAAATCCGACGAAAGCGATTGGTCACATTAAGACCATGCTAGTGAATCGTTCGGTTTAAGTTATATAAAAATTGCCGCCCTAGAAGTTTTGGGGCGGCCTTTTAATAGCTCGGCATAGACCGCAGCAAACGTGAAAACTACTGGTTAAGGGAAAATATGCACAACGGCGTGATGAAGGCATGGCTCGAGTCTTCACACTTGGCTGGCGCCAATGCAACGTACGTAGAAGAACTCTATGAACTGTATCTAAGTGACCCCGATTCGGTAAGTGACGAATGGAGAAGTGTTTTTGAAGAACTGCCTGTGCAAGCTTCAGAAGCAGTGGAACAACCACACTCTCGTGTTCGTGAATACTTCCGTCGACTCGCTCAAGAAACAAAGCATTACAGTGTCCAAGTTAGTGATCCAGATGTCGATGCGAAACAAGTAAAGGTTCTGCAACTTATTAATGCCTATCGATTCCGAGGGCATCAATCAGCAAATCTAGACCCCCTAGGTTTATGGGAAAGAGATACAGTCGCTGAACTGGATCCTTCTTTCCACACTCTTACCGAAGATGACCTCAATGAGACGTTTAACGTCGGCTCTTACGCTATTGGCCAAGAGACGATGGTGCTTCGAGATTTGTACAAATCTTTAAAGCAAACTTATTGTGGTTCGATTGGTGCTGAATACATGCACATGACTAACACAGAGCAAAAGCGTTGGATCCAACAACGTTTAGAGTCTGTTTCTGGTCAACCCTCTTTCGATAAAGAAGAAAAGCAAGCTTTCCTAGAAGAGCTAACGGCTGCTGAAGGTCTTGAGCGCTATCTTGGTGCTAAATTCCCAGGCGCAAAACGCTTCTCGTTGGAAGGTGGTGATGCGTTGATCCCAATGACGAAGGAAATTATTCGTCATGCTGGTGGACAAGGCATGCGTGAAGTTGTTGTTGGTATGGCTCACCGTGGTCGTCTAAACATGCTGGTCAATGTGCTTGGTAAAAAGCCACAAGACCTGTTTGACGAGTTTGCGGGCAAGCACAGCGATGACTCGTGGGGCACTGGTGATGTGAAATACCACCAAGGTTTCTCTGCGGATTTCGCAACACCAGGCGGCAACGTTCACTTAGCACTTGCATTTAACCCATCTCACTTAGAAATCGTAAACCCGGTAGTTATCGGTTCGGTACGTGCTCGCCAAGATCGTCTAGACGATAAAGATGGCAGTCGTGTACTTCCAATTACTATCCATGGTGATTCAGCTATCGCTGGCCAGGGTGTAGTACAAGAGACGTTCAACATGTCTCAAGCTCGTGGTTTCTGTGTTGGTGGTACGGTTCGTATCGTTGTAAATAACCAAGTTGGTTTTACAACGTCTAACCCTCGCGATACACGTTCTACGATGTACTGTACCGATATCGCGAAGATGGTTCAGGCTCCGATTTTCCACGTTAACTCTGATGATCCAGAAGCTGTCGCTTTCGTAGCACGTCTTGCATTAGATTACCGTAATACGTTTAAGCGTGATGTTGTTATTGATTTGGTTTGTTACCGTCGCCACGGTCACAATGAAGCCGATGAGCCGAATGCAACGCAGCCTTTGATGTACCAAAAAATCAAGAAGCATCCAACGCCACGTAAGCTTTATGCTGACGTGCTAATGGAACGCGGTGAGTTTGGTATTGATACGGCAACTCAACTCGTTAATGAATATCGTGATGCACTTGATCACGGTGAAGTTGTGGTTAAAGAGTGGCGCCCAATGGCACTTCACTCAGTGGATTGGTCACCTTACCTAGGTCACGACTGGAACATCGAATGGGACAACAAGATTGATATCGAGCGCCTGAAAGAGCTCGGTAGCAAACTTTGTCAATACCCAGACAGCCATAAGCTGCAAAGCCGAGTAAACAAACTGTACAACGATCGTACTGCCATGGTGAATGGTGAGAAACAAGTCGATTGGGGTATGGCCGAGACTCTGGCTTACGCAACACTTGTTGATGACGGTAAGCGTATTCGTATCTCAGGCCAAGATTCAGGTCGTGGTACGTTCTTCCACCGTCACTCAGTACTGCACAATCAATCAGATGCAAGCACGTATGTTCCTCTTGCGAACATTCATGATAAACAAGGGCCATTCCAAGTATTTGACTCTGTGTTATCTGAAGAAGCGGTACTCGCATTTGAGTATGGTTATGCAACGGCAGAACCAAGCGGTCTAACCCTTTGGGAAGCACAATTTGGTGACTTCGCAAACGGTGCACAAGTTGTAATCGACCAATTCATTTCGTCAGGTGAGCAAAAGTGGGCACGTTTATGTGGTCTAACTATGTTGCTTCCTCACGGCTATGAAGGCCAAGGCCCAGAGCACTCATCTGCACGTCTTGAACGTTACCTTCAATTATGTGCTGAACAAAACATGCAGGTTGTTGTTCCTTCAACACCAGCTCAGGTTTACCACATGATTCGCCGTCAGGTTGTTCGACCAATGCGTCGTCCACTGATTGTAATGTCACCTAAGTCATTGCTTCGTCACCCTCTATGTACATCTTCTCTTGAAGATTTGGCAGAAGGCACGTTCCAACCAGCTATCGCAGAAATTGATGATCTGGCTCCTGAGAACGTAAAACGCGTCGTGTTCTGTTCAGGTAAGGTTTACTTTGACCTGCTTGACCAAAGACGTAAGAACGAGCAAGACGATGTCGCTATTGTGCGTATTGAGCAACTTTACCCGTTCCCTTATGAGGACGTGAGAGCTGCAATCGCACAATACACAAATGTAGTCGATTACGTTTGGTGTCAAGAAGAGCCACAAAACCAAGGTGCTTGGTACAGTAGCCAACATAATTTCCGAGCTGCTATCCCAGTAGGTGCTGATATTCAATACGCAGGTCGTCCTGCATCAGCGTCACCAGCTGTTGGCTATATGTCGGTACACTTGAAACAACAAAAAGCGTTAGTAGACGACGCTTTGACCCTACTTAAGAACTAGAAGTAAAAGGAAAATACAGACATGACAATTGAAATTCTGGTTCCAGATTTACCTGAATCTGTGGCTGATGCAACAGTTGCTACTTGGCACAAAAAACCGGGCGAAGCGGTTGCACGTGATGAAGTCATTGTAGATATCGAAACAGATAAAGTAGTTCTAGAAGTACCGGCTCCTGAAGCGGGTGTTCTGGAAGCTATCATCGAAGAAGAGGGTGCTACGGTACTTTCTAAGCAGCTTCTGGCTAAAATTAAGCCTGGTGCTGTCGCTGGTGAACCAACGAAAGACACGACTGAAGATACAGAAGCTTCTCCTGATAAACGCCACAAAGCGGCACTGACAGAAGAAAGCAACGACGCACTAAGCCCTGCTGTTCGTCGTCTTCTTGCAGAGCACAACCTACAACCAGCTGACGTTAAAGGCACTGGTGTTGGTGGTCGTATTACTCGTGAAGACATTGACGCACACCTTGCAGCAGCGAAAGCGGCTCCGGCAGCAGCCTCTGCACCAGCAGTTGAAGCGCCAGCAGCGGCTCGTAGCCAAAAACGCGTGCCTATGACTCGCCTACGTAAGACAGTTGCAAACCGTCTTCTAGAAGCGAAGAACAGCACAGCTATGCTGACTACTTTCAACGAAGTGAACATGAAGCCAATCATGGACCTTCGTAAGCAGTACAAAGACCAATTCGAGAAGCGTCATGATACGCGTCTTGGTTTCATGTCTTTCTACGTGAAAGCAGTAACAGAAGCACTGAAACGTTTCCCAGAAGTTAACGCTTCTATCGATGGTACAGATATCGTTTACCACAACTACTTCGACATCAGCATGGCGGTATCTACGCCACGTGGTCTAGTGACTCCAGTACTGAAAGACTGTGACACACTAGGTTTCGCTGACATCGAAAAAGGCATCAAAGAGCTAGCAATCAAAGGCCGTGACGGCAAGCTAACTGTTGATGAGTTGATGGGCGGTAACTTCACTATCACGAACGGTGGTGTATTTGGCTCTCTAATGTCTACGCCAATCATCAACCCGCCTCAAGCGGCAATTTTGGGTATGCACAAAATCCAAGATCGTCCAATGGCTGTTGATGGCAAGGTTGAGATCTTACCAATGATGTACCTAGCGCTTTCTTACGATCACCGCCTAATCGACGGCCGTGAATCAGTTGGATTCCTAGTGACCATCAAAGAGCTTCTAGAAGATCCAGCACGTCTGCTATTAGACGTTTAGTATCTCTAAAACGTCTAGTTAACCCGGTTAGCTAGACGTAAAAAGTTTCAAAGGCTAGGCTGCTCAACGTCTGGCCTTCACTTGAACTGTAAAGCCATTAGAAAATGGACAGCAGTTGATTTGAGAAGACCCTACAGACGTACCACAGGAAACTGTGTCGTTATGGAAATAATAATCCCTTAAGGGAAAATAAACGGAATATCAAAATGAATTTGCATGAATACCAAGCCAAACAGCTGTTTGCAGAATTCGGTTTGCCTGTACCAGAAGGTTTCGCATGTGATACTGCACAAGAAGCTTTCGAAGCTGCAGGTCGTATCAGTACAGCCAAGAAAGTCGTTAAGTGTCAAGTACACGCTGGTGGTCGCGGTAAAGCGGGCGGCGTAGAGCTACATGACACCAAAGAAGGCGTTAAAGAGTTTGCACAAAAGTGGCTAGGTAAAAACCTAGTGACTTACCAAACAGACGCTAATGGTCAACCTGTAACAAAGATCCTAGTTGAAGAAGCATCGAACATTGCTAACGAACTTTACCTAGGTGCTGTTGTTGACCGTGCAACGCGCAAAATTGTATTCATGGCGTCAACTGAAGGCGGCGTGGACATTGAGAAAATCGCTGAAGAAACTCCAGAGTTGATTCACCAATCAGCGATCGATCCTCTAGTGGGCCCTCAAGCTTACCAAGGCCGTGAACTTGCGTTCAAACTTGGTCTAGTTGGCGATCAAATTAAACAGTTCGTTAAGATCTTCATGGGTCTTGGCCAAATGTTCTCTCAGTACGACCTAGCTCTACTAGAAATCAACCCGCTTGTAATTACTGGCGAAGGCAACCTGCTTTGTCTAGACGGCAAGATCAACATTGACTCAAACGCAATGTACCGTCAGCCAAAGCTTCGTGAAATGCACGATCCTTCACAAGAAGACGAGCGTGAAGCGCACGCTGCTCAGTGGGAACTGAACTACGTAGCACTTGATGGCAACGTTGGCTGTATGGTTAACGGTGCAGGCCTTGCGATGGGTACGATGGATATCGTAAACCTACACGGCGGCAAGCCAGCAAACTTCCTTGATGTAGGCGGCGGCGCGACAAAAGAGCGTGTAGCTGAAGCATTCAAGATCATCCTTTCTGATGACAATGTTAAAGCAGTACTCGTAAACATTTTCGGTGGCATCGTTCGTTGTGACATGATCGCTGAAGGTATTATCGGTGCAGTTAAAGAAGTAGGCGTAACAGTTCCAGTAGTTGTTCGTCTAGAAGGTACAAACGCAGACCTAGGTCGCGAAGTACTTGCTAATTCTGATGTTGATATCATTGCTGCTGTATCTCTAACAGATGCTGCTCAGAAAGTTGTTGCTGCTGCGGAGGCTAAATAATGTCTGTATTAATTAACAAAGACACTAAAGTAATCTGTCAGGGTTTCACTGGCGGTCAAGGTACATTCCACTCAGACCAAGCTATCGCATACGGTACGCAAATGGTTGGTGGTGTTTCACCTGGTAAAGGTGGTCAAACTCACCTAGGCCTTCCAGTATTCAACACAGTACGTGAAGCAGTAGAAGCGACTGGCGCAACAGCAACAGTTATCTACGTACCAGCACCTTTCTGTAAAGATGCAATCCTAGAAGCGATTGATGCAGGTATCGAACTGATCGTAACAATCACTGAAGGTATCCCTACTACAGACATGATCGACGTTAAAGTGAAGCTAGAAGAAACTGGCGTTCGCATGATCGGTCCTAACTGTCCAGGTCTTATCACTCCAGACGAGTGTAAGATTGGTATCATGCCTGGCCATATCCACAAGAAGGGTAAAGTAGGTATCGTATCTCGTTCAGGAACTCTGACGTACGAAGCAGTTAAACAAACAACAGATGAAGGCTTTGGTCAGTCTACATGTGTTGGTATCGGTGGTGACCCTATTCCAGGTTCAAACTTCATTGATATCCTAAAACTTTTCCAAGAAGACCCAGAGACTGAAGCAATCGTAATGATTGGTGAGATCGGTGGTACTGCGGAAGAAGAAGCGGCTGAGTTCATCAAAGCAAACGTAACTAAGCCAGTTGTATCTTACATCGCTGGTGTTACGGCTCCTCCGGGTAAACGTATGGGCCACGCAGGCGCAATCATCTCTGGTGGTAAAGGTACTGCTGAAGATAAATTCGCAGCACTGGAAGCAGCAGGCGTTAAGACTGTTAAGTCTCTTGCTGACATCGGTAAAGGCCTACGTGAAATCACGGGTTGGTAATCAGCTGGATTTTATCTAATGAGATAGAAGTTAACTGAACGATATTAAAAAGGCTTGGTCACTGACCAAGCCTTTTTTGTATGTTTTCAATGATACGAGATACGAGATACGAGATACGAGATACGAGATCGTACTGATAAGTGCTAAGCTCGGCTTCTAACCATTTGAGATAACATAAACATTGCCGCAGCACTGATAACAACAGAAGGGCCGGCCGGTGTGTCATAGAACCAAGACAAGCTCAATCCTCCGAACACAGCGATAGAACCAATTACCGATGCAAGGAATGCCATTTGTTCGGGTGTATTGGCGAATTTTCTTGCCGTTGCTGCCGGAATGATAAGTAGTGAGGTCATGATTAACGCACCAACAAACTTCATACCTACCGCAATCACGATCCCAACCAATAGCATCAAAATAAGACGCATTAAATCAATGTTGATGCCATCAACCGCTGCGAGATCTTCGTTAACGGTCGTCGACAATAGTGGTCGCCAAAAGATAGCAAGTACCACTCCAATCACGGCAGCACCCGCATAGATGAATACCAAATCTGTCGGAGACACTGCAAGCAAGTCACCAAATAGGTAGCTCATTAGGTCAACGCGAACGTTATCTAAGAAACTCACGGCGACAAGACCCAAAGACAGAGCGCTGTGCGCCAAAATACCGAGTAGGGTATCGGTCGCGACCAGCTTTTGTTTTTGTAAAGTCACTAGCAACACAGCTAGCATCAAACAACAAATCAGCAGCGCGAAATACAAGTTAATGTTGAACAGAAAGCCAAGTGCTAAGCCCATCAAAGAAGCGTGAGCAAGCGTGTCACCAAAGTAAGCCATCTTGCGCCACACCACGAATGAACCTAGTGGCCCCGCGATTAGAGCAATGCCCAAGCCAGCTAAAATAGAGGGAAGAAGAAACTCAAGCATTAGTGGTGTCCGTGTTTATGGTTTGAACATTCATGCACGTCGCCTTCGACAGGCTGTCCTGCGAGATCATGATGGTGATGTTCGTGTTGGTGGTGATAAAAGGCTAAGGTCTCTTGGGTCGCGGTGCCAAAAAGTGCGATATAAGAGGGGTGGTGTTTGATGTCTGCCGGTGCGCCTGAACAGCAGATATGGTGATGCAAACAGATAACATCGTCTGTTTTTGCCATCACTAAATGCAGATCGTGTGAAACCATAAATACGGCACAACCAAAACGGTGGCGAATGGTATCGATCAGGTCGTACAGGTCTATTTGGCCTTGTACATCAACACCTTGTGCGGGTTCATCAAGAACCAGTAGATCGGGTCTTCTTAGCAATGAACGAGCAATTAGCACACGTTGGTTTTCACCGCCAGATAGTTGGTGCATGTTGCTCTTTTGTAGATGTTCAGCACCAACGAGCTTCAATGCTTCAAGGATCTCTTGCTGACTGAACTTACCAGTGAGCTTTAGAAAACGTTCTACATTGAGCGGTAGTGAATCATTGAGCTTTAATTTTTGTGGTACATAGCCAATTTTCAGTTTTTTAGCTTTTGTTATTGTGCCTGAAAATTTGGTCTGTAAACCTAATACCACTTTTACTAATGTCGACTTTCCTGCACCGTTTGGCCCAATCAGGGTGGTGATTCTGCCGCGCTCTAAATTTAGAGAGATGTTATCTAGAACTTTTCGACCGTCAAATTCGACGCTCACAGAATCTAGTTGGATTAAATTATCCATGAATAGAACTCATTTGCAATTCGCTAATGTTATAATGTAACATTTACCTCAAGCCTAAGCTACTTTTCTATTAACGAGGAATTATGTCACGTTCATCTTTTATACTTGCTACTTTGCTTTTAGCGCCAAGTGTTGCAAGTGCCAATACTATTCTAACAAGCTTCAAACCAATTCAAATGATTGTGACAGAATTAACGCAGGGCGTTAGTGAACCTGATGTGTTGATGAACAGCAATGCTTCGCCGCACGATTATGCGCTTAAGCCATCGGATGTCAAAAAAGTTCATAGTGCCGATATGGTGATCTGGTTTGGCCCTGACCTAGAAGCTTTTTTGACCAAGGTGATTGGTTCTAAAGAAAACGTTATCAAGATCAGTGAGATTCCGGGGATTAACTTGAGAGAGTTTGGACATGAAGACCACGATGCTCATGAAGGGCACAACCATGGTAGTCATGACCCGCATTTTTGGTTGGGTATCGATCAAGTCGAGGTCGCGGCAAAGTATATCTCAGCTAAGCTAATTGAGTCAGACTCTGATAACGCCATGGCGTATCAAGAGAATCTAGATTCATTCTTGATTGCTTTGAAAGAGAAACAGCAGGCGATTCATGAACAACTCGCGCCAGTGAAAGACAAAGGCTACTACGTATTCCATGACGCGTATGGCTACTTCGAACAAGAATTTAAGTTGAATAATCTAGGTCACTTTACGGTTAGCCCTGAGCGTAAACCTGGCGCAAAAAGTCTGATAGCTATCAAGAAGACTTTGGTGCGTGAAAATGTTCAATGCGTATTTTCAGAGCCTCAATTTACACCAGCGGTGATTGAATCGGTGACTCGTGGAAGTAACGCTAAACAAGGGCAACTTGATCCTGTCGGTTCGCAGGTTGAAGTGAAGAGTGGAAGCTATTTTGATTTTCTTCAGCAGCTTACAGATAGTTACACAAGTTGCTTAAGTGGAATGTAATCAATATTGAGTATTCTTTACGACACTTTGCTCTCGTTAATTGATGAATCATGCCGCTTTTTGCGGCATTTTCGTGACCGCTAAGATAAAACCTTCCAACAAATATCAAACCTCCTTTCTCCTTTGTCAATTTCAGCTAAAATAGAAAGATAATAATAAGCACAAAAAAACTCACTTTTTGGTTAATCAGCAACAAGCGCTGTGAGAACCAATATTTCATGTGTTGTTGCTGTTCAGGATTAAAAGTTGTATCGAATTATTTTCAAAATGTTCATCTTAATGAGCATTTCATTTAGCGTTCTTGCGGTAAATACATCACCCTCCGTTTTCTACCCTTTGCCCGTTCAAGCACAAGGGAACTTCCTTGCGGCAAAAAATCTGTACTTAGGTGAAGGTGGCGGACTCTGGGTTCATGATGTACATGGAAAAATACTTTTTTATGATGGCAGAACCCTATTCCCTCGAAAAGGTAGCCTTTTGCAATTTTCTTCAGAGAAAGTCGCGTTTCTTAACGATGAGTTTTGGACTTTCTTTGATAATGAGGTGTACCGACATAGCCCAGGAATCGGCAATGCACTTGCATTTAGTCTAAGCCCGGGGGCTGAGATCGCGAATATCGGTGCTTCCGGTGATTATATTTGGGTTACAGATGGCAGTAATTTCTATACGTACAATACTCAATCTTTAGAATTTAGCACTTACTCGCTTCTAAAATTGTATCGGCATAACAATAGCAGCGATATTACGATTAACGATGCTGAGCGGGTGCTGTCAAAATGGGTGCTTGCGACCAGCTCCGGAGTGTACCTTTCTGATAGCCAAGAATTTACTCATATCGGTGCATCAGAAAAAAATCATATAGAGACGCTGTATTTTTCGATGGCAAGACGTGAGTTAGTCATTGGTACATTGAATGGTGCAGTGATTATAGATCTTGCAAATCCTAAGAAAGAAAGGTGGGTGCGTGGTTCGCATGTTCTTTCTCTCGCTGAAACAACCGATCAATACTGGATTGGGACTGAGCATGGTCTTATCAGCTACAACTTTATTACGGGGCAAATTACACGATTTGAACAAGCCGATAATCAAGACTTTTCGTTACCGGGTGAAAAAATATATTCGTTAATTAACGACCATGCTGGTGGAATGTGGGTCGCGACCAATAACGGAATTCGATACTTTTCACTGTTCAGCAGGACATTCTCAAGAACGCCATTAACGGGAATGGGGATGCACTCGAGTAGTGTGGTGATAAACAAAGTACAGCTTGTTCGCGATCAACTGTCTTGGGTTGCTTCTTCCAGAGGTCTCTATTTGGTTGATTCTCAAAGTGAAGATAACCCCGTTCGTGTTTACTCTAACCCAGTACAGGACTTTGAGTTCTTTGGTTCTTCAATTTGGTTGGCGACTGCAGAAGGTATTATTAGTTTCAACACTGATACGTTAGAGGCTGAAAAGGTCGATCTACCAAGAGCGATTGAAGGTGTACCCGTTGAAAACTTTGCACTTGAAGCGAATAACATGCTTTGGATGACCTCGGGACAAAACCTTTATTCGTTATCTATCGAAACCAATAAGTTGACAAGTTATGGTACCGACTGGTTAGTCGATAAATTTTTGCCAGCAAAGATCACCGCTCTCAATATAGGTTTACAAGGTCGTATTTATGTTGGTACTGATCACGGATTCTACTCTTTTCTTGATGAGAGAATTAGCTTTAGTCGTTCAAGCGAGCGGCTTGGCAAAGTGGTCGATATTGAAAAAGCGAAAGATGGATCCCAGTGGTTTGCGAGTAGCTATGGTGTGTATCGAATCTCTAATAACAGTTCTATTATTCAAGAGGTCACTCTTGTTGAGGAAAATATCAGTCCTAAATGTTTAATTAGCGATGATAATGGGATGTGGTTAGGCTCTTCGAAAGGTATTAGCTATTACGGATTGGATGGGCAACTGCATAAACATATCGGCTCACCATTTGGCTTGATCACCAATGAATTGGCTGCAGGTGCGTGTGCTCTGTTTTACAGCTCAGGTAGCCAGTCTACTAGGCTTATCTTTGGCTCAAGATATGGCGTGGTGAGTGCGTTAGCTAATGAGCTATTGGTATCAACAACACCTCATAGCCGTGCATTGCTAAGCAAGATAAGTGTCGACCATCAGATAGTATCACTTGGTGGCAAGACAGCTGATTTAGATGAAATTCCTTATGGCTCATCAATCGGTTTTAAGATTGGAATTTTACCAGCGACATACACACCTGCAATGGAGTATCGACTAAGCGACAATGAACCTTGGAGTGAGTTTGAAGGGGGGTTACTAACACTCGATCACCTTCTTCCTGGGGACTATACGTTGGAAGTGAAACCCGTTAAGGACTCCCATTATCGCTTTACGTCAACGAACCAAAGCTTTTCTATTGCGGAACCTTGGTATCTGAGTAATTGGGCAGCAGCAAGCTCTCTTGTATTACTTATCTGTGTAGTGACTGCTTTGGTTTTTTGGCGATCGCGTTACGTCACTTTCGCCAACAGGCACTTAAAGGCGCAAGTTGCATTAAAGACAGATCAACTGAGGCATCAAAGCCGAATACTACTAACGACTAATCAACAGCTTAAAAAACAGTTGTCAGTTAAGAGTGCTCTTGTCACACATACTGCTAATGAACTCTCTTCTGAAGTTAATCATATCGCAGCTATGATCCCAAATTGGCATGATGAACAAGGTAAGTCGCCAATATTGACATTGAAAAATGGCTTGGCTCAGTTGAGTAACACGCCACAAGGGAAGGGAAAGGTTTGTTACGATATAATTTTAATCTTAGAAGCTGTACTCAAAGCTTGGCAGGACGATTTAGCCAAAGCCGGTATTGAACTGGATATTAAAGTTGACACTAAACAACGACACGTCTCCTTGCTGTATTTTAACCTTGATATTATTTTCAACAGTCTAGTCGCTAGCATCATTAAGAGAAATTTTAAGTCACAGAGTATGGTGGTATTGGTTGAAGAGGTTAAAGAGCACCTTGTTGTGACGATTCGAGACCATGGAATGCCTTTCCCAAAATTGACTTCAAGCATTAATGACAATACTGGAAAATCGACCGACCTAAACATCGAAAAGTTGCCATTATTGATGAACCAGAGCGGTGGTGAACTGAATGCTTTTGTCTCGGACTCTCAAAATAAGGTGCAGCTTTCGTGGCCGATTGAATATCAAGTGTTAGATAATTTGGAAGCTAGTACAATTGAACAGATTGAGACCATTAAACTTACAGTTTCAGCGACGGAGCAACAAAGGTTAAGTGCTGAGCAAGAGTGGAAAAACAGAGTGTCGCAGCTTGTGAGTGAAAACTACGCCGATGCAGAGTTCAGTACGGCAAATGCTGCTAAGTACTTGTTCATGTCAGAGAGAAGTTTACAGAGACGTTTTAAATCGGCTTATAACAAGACCTTTAAAGAGCATTTGAATGAAGTGCGTTTAGAGCATGCGTGCGAGCGGTTACTTGCGGGAGAGAGGATTTCAGACGTCGCGTTTGATTCTGGTTTCAATGACCCTTCCTATTTCAGTCAAAGGTTTAAACATCACTTTGGCATGTCGCCATCTAAGTTTGCTGAAAACAACGAAGAGCAGTGAGCTAGGGACGTCCAGTTACAACATAGATAAAGATACTTTGAGCCTCGACATTCGTGTTGGGGCTTTTTTATGCTTCTACGAGATACGAGATACGAGATACGAGATACGAGATACGAGATACGAGATACGAGATACGAGA
>NZ_JBGONU010000001.1:102107-175335 GCF_041439295.1 Vibrio sp. 1F253
ATATAACGATAGTTGGGGGAGTTTAAAAAGGTTTTTGGGTTAAAACAAAAGGAAGAAAAAAAATATCGTGGTATAGCCGGGGGGACTATACCACGGGTGCCAATGACACCTTCGCTTGCTGCCGGAGTGATATGGCAAGCCACATCACCTCTGGAATAAAATTAAAGAGAAAGAGTTTCTCTTCGATGGAGTAACTATACGGGTAGCGACTTGTTTTGCTTATAAAATTAACGACAGATGACTGTGAGAAAACCGACATTATTATAAGTTGTTGATTATTATTGCCTTATTGTTTTCTGGTTGACACGTACTAGTAAGGTAGTCCCCACTAATTGTTGAAAGTGACGTTTTTGACGTAAACGTTTTTAACGAAATTTACGAGAGTGTATTTTCGAAAACATTGATTTCACACAATAGAATTGTGGGTATGTGCGTGTATTATGTCGGTAATAACAATCTTTCTCATTATCAATCTCGAACTGGGTACTTATGAAACTCTCACAACTAGAGCAAGGAAAAGCGGCTTCTATTGTTGCACTTACAGGTTTAACACCAGACGTTAGAAAAAAACTAATGGTTATGGGCATGTTGCCAAAAACCGAGGTGACACTTATCCGTCGTGCACCTATGGGTGATCCGCTTCAAGTTGAAGTGAGAGGTGTTTCTATAGCCATTCGTGAAAGCATTGCAGAACAAATCGAGGTTATCTAAATGGATTATCAAGTTCTTACTGTTGGTAACCCTAATAGTGGTAAAACAACATTATTTAACGCATTAACTGGCGCAAAACAGCACGTTGGTAACTGGGTTGGTGTGACCGTAGAAAAGAAAACCGGTTTATATTCGCACGCTGGTGATCAATTTCAGTTAACGGATTTACCAGGCATTTATGCACTAGACAGTGGCAATGATGCAAACAGTATCGATGAGTCTATTGCATCACGCGCCGTGCTTACTCACCCAGCGGACGTCATCATCAATGTTGTTGATGCTAGCTGTTTGGAAAGAAGCTTATACATGACATTACAATTGCGAGAGTTGGGTCGCCCAATGATCGTTGTATTGAACAAAATGGATGTATTAAAGCGTGAGCGTCAGGTGATTAGTCTTAAGGCTCTAGAAAAAGAGCTAGGTTGCCCGGTTCTAAGCTTGTCAGCAAACGATAAAGGACAAGTGGTTCGTTTTAAAGAGCGTTTGCATAAGCTTCTGGTTCAAGGTGTGAGTCTTGATCCTATCTCTATTGATTACGATGTCGCGTTAGAAGCTCTTATTCCTTCTGTTGAGTCACAATTTGATGATGCTGACGTATCTCACCGAGCGCTAGCGATTCGTGCTTTAGAAAATGATTACTTGGTATTGAATGGTTTGGCCCCACAAACTCGCACTCAAATTGATAGTGTGCGTCTTGGTGCCGATTTCGATATTGATCTTGCTGTTGCTGACGCTAAATACACTTTCTTACATGAACTTTGTAAACGAGTTCGTCGCAGCGAAGGCAAACTGAGCCGTAATTTCACAGAGAAAGCCGATCAATTCATTTTGAATAAATGGGTCGGGATTCCTTTCTTCTTCGTCATCATGTACCTAATGTTTATGTTCTCTATCAATATCGGTAGCGCGTTTATCGACTTCTTCGATATTGGTGTTGGCGCAATATTAGTTGATGGCGGACATCACTTATTAGATGGTCACTTACCGGTTTGGCTAGTCACCGTTCTTGCTGATGGTATTGGTGGTGGTATCCAAACGGTTGCGACCTTTATTCCGGTTATTGCCGCGCTTTACTTGTTCTTAGCGGTACTAGAAAGTTCAGGCTACATGGCCCGCGCTGCATTTGTACTGGATAAAGTGATGCAGAAAATTGGCTTACCGGGCAAAGCATTTGTACCACTTGTTCTGGGTTTTGGCTGTAACGTACCTTCTATCATGGCAACGCGTACTCTTGACCAAGAGCGCGAACGTAAACTCGCCGCTTCAATGGCACCGTTTATGTCATGTGGTGCTCGTCTACCTGTATACGCACTGTTTGCTGCTGCATTCTTTCCTGGTGCTGGACAAAACGTTGTGTTCGCTCTGTACATCATGGGTATTCTGGCTTCTGTATTTACGGGCTTGTTCCTTAAAAATACTATCTATCCTGGTAGCAGCGATAGCTTGGTTATGGAAATGCCGGATTACGAATTGCCGACCGTGCAAAACGTGATGCTGAAAACTTGGCAGAAGCTGAAACGTTTCGTGCTTGGCGCAGGTAAAACCATTGTAATGGTTGTGGCAATTCTGAGTTTCTTGAATTCATTAGGTATGGACGGCAGTTTTGGTAACGAAGATAGTGAAAGTTCTGTGCTATCTAAAGCGGCTCAAGTTGTAACTCCAGTGTTCCAACCGATTGGTATTACTGAAGAGAACTGGCCTGCAACGGTTGGTATCATTACCGGTATTTTTGCGAAAGAAGCTGTGGTTGGTACGCTAAATAGCTTATACACTACACCTTCTGATGAAGAAGCGGCTGAGTTTGATCTAGCGGCAAGTTTAGAAGAAGCCGTAATGACCATTCCTGAAAACCTTGCTGGTTTGAGCTATTCCGATCCATTAGGTATTGAAGTTGGTGACTTGTCTGACTCTAGTTCTGTGGTTGCTGATCAAGAGGTTGATACTTCGATCTTTGGTAACTTGAAAGATAAGTTTGTATCAGGCCACGCTGCGTTTGCTTACTTAATCCTAATCTTGCTTTACACACCTTGTGTGGCAGCGATGGGTGCTTATGTTCGTGAATTTGGTCAGACGTTTGCCCGCTTCATCGCAGTTTGGACAATGGCACTTGGTTACTTCGGTGCGACCTTCTATTACCAAGCAGCAAACTTCTCTGTACACCCAGTAAGTAGTGCTGTGTGGATGGTGGCAATTGCTGGTGGTTTTGTGGTGACGTATCGCATCTTCAAGAAAATCGGCAGTAAGCAAAAAGCACTTGAGGTGCAAGTAGTATGATTTTAACTGAACTTCATCGATACATTGATAACGAAGGTGTCGCTGCACGTAGTGAGCTTGCATCTAAGTTTGGGGTAAGTGAAGACGGTATCGATGCGATGCTGGGAGTGTGGGTCAAGAAAGGCAAGATATCTCGCTTGGTCGACACCAATAAGCATGGTCACACAACACGTATTCGCTACACCATCAGCAAACAAGATGGTTTGTCACTGAATGTGATGATGTAGTTCAGGCCTTCATACTCTCGTTGAAAGCGACGAGATTAGACAATAAAAAAGCCGCTCACCTATTTTAGGTGAGCGGCTTTTTGTTATGTGTCTTTTCTGAACTGCCTTGTTTAAAGTTCAATGAGAACAACTCAAATTACGCTTTCTTGAAGATAGAACTCAGCGACAAAACGTTTTGGATACGAGTATGGATTGCAGCTTGTTCTTCTTCCGTACGTTGCTCACCTTTGGTATTGCCCCATACCGGGCCTGGCCATGCGATGTCGTCTTTGAAGCGCGCAATATGGTGAATGTGTAGCTGTGGCACCATGTTACCCAGCGCGCCAAGGTTTAATTTGTCTGGTTGGAATGTCGCTTCTAATGCTTGGCTTACCGCTTGAGACTCAAGCAAGAACTGCTGTTGTTCTTTCATTGGCAGATGGTGCAACTCTTTTAGGTTGGCGCGTTTTGGCACCAAGATAACCCAAGGCACTGCGCTGTCTTTGCTTAGCAGTGCCAAGCTTAGTGGAAATTCGCCGATAAGCGTGGTGTCTTTTGCTAACTGTGGGTGAAGTTCAAAGCTCATTATTATTATCCATTTCGATTTCTTGAAGTCATACCAATCACAGTAAGTAAATGATCAGAAATAGCGCAGGAAAAAGGTTTGAGAACAAGGCAGATTCTTTTGATAAGTAGTTACTCTACAATCAAAAACTCTAACGTAGTTATCGAGCGTTTTAACCAGCTAGGATGATTAGTTATTTACTACGATTGGTATCAGTATACGTTAGATAAAACAAAAGGTTGATGCTCTCACATCAACCTTTGTATTTATTCATTGTAACCCGAAGGGAATTACATACGCTCTAGAGTCTCGATGCCTAGAAGCGACAGGCCTTGCTTGATAGTCTTAGCTGTCAGTGCAGCAAGCTTCAGGCGGCTCTGTTTAACGGTTTCATCTTCAGCCACAAGGATAGGGCATGCTTCGTAGAAGCTAGAGAATTGACCAGCAAGTTCGAACAGGTAGCTACACATGATGTGTGGTTGACCTTCACGAGCAACAGACTGTACCGCTTCTTCAAATTGTAGAAGTTTCGCGATAAGGGCTTTCTCTTTCTCTTCAGTGATTTTGATTTCACCTTCTAGAGAGTCCATAGAAATGCCTGCTTTAGCAAAGATTGAAGCGACACGAGTGTATGCGTACTGCATGTACGGTGCTGTGTTGCCTTCAAATGCCAGCATGTTTTCCCAGTCGAACACGTAATCAGTGGTACGGTGCTTAGAAAGGTCTGCGTATTTAACTGCTGCCATTGCTACTGTGTTCGCAATGGTTTTCTTCTCGTCTTCTGCTAGCTCAGGGTTTTTAGATTCAATCAGCTGAGTTGCACGTACTTCTGCTTCGTCCAGAAGGTCAGCAAGACGCACTGTACCGCCAGCACGAGTTTTAAATGGTTTACCATCTTTACCTAGCATCATGCCGAACGCGTGGTGCTCAAGAGATACAGACTCAGGAACATAACCCGCTTTACGAACGATAGTCCAAGCTTGCATTAGGTGTTGGTGCTGACGAGAGTCGATGAAGTAAAGTACGCGATCTGCGCCCAGTTCTTCAAAACGATATTTAGCACATGCAATATCGGTGGTGGTGTATAGGAAGCCACCGTCACGTTTTTGCACGATAACGCCCATAGGGTCGCCATCTTTGTTTTTGTATTCGTCTAGGAATACAACTTGTGCGCCGTCAGACTCTTTTGCTAGACCTTGTGTTTGTAGGTCAGAAACGATGTTTGAAAGCATATGGTTGTACATACTTTCACCCATCACATCATCACGTGTCAGTGATACGTTCAGGCGATCGTAGTTACGTTGGTTTTGAACCATGGTTACGTCAACCAGCTTTTTCCACATTTCAGCACAGTATGCGTCGCCACCTTGCAGTTTCACTACGTAGCCACGAGCTTTCACAGCGAATTCTTCGTCTTCGTCGTAAAGCTTTTTAGATTCACGGTAGAACTGCTCAAGATCTGACAGTTCCATTGAAACTTCACCAGTTTCAGCTTGGATGCGCTCAAGGTTTGCGATAAGCATACCGAATTGAGTACCCCAGTCACCAATGTGGTTAGCACGGATAACTTTGTGACCTAAGAACTCAAGTGTACGAACAACAGCATCACCGATGATCGTTGAACGTAAGTGGCCTACGTGCATTTCTTTTGCAACGTTTGGAGCTGAGTAGTCAGCAACAATCGTTTGTGCTTCTGCGGCTGAAACACCAAGGCGAGAGTCAGCAAGCGCTGCGTCTGCTTGTTGTGCCAGGAACGCTTCATCTAGGAAGATGTTTAGGAAACCTGGACCTGCGATTTCAACTTTAGAAGCGATACCGTCTAGGTTTAGAACGTCCAATACTTTTTGAGCAAATTCTCGAGGGTTAGTGCCTAGTCGTTTAGCAACACCCATAATGCCGTTTGCTTGGTAGTCACCAAATTGTGGTTTTGCAGATTGACGGACAGCCGCAGGAGAGCCTGCAGGTGCGCCAGCGGCTTCTAGAGCCTGAGATACTTTGTCATTAATCAGTGCTTGGATATTCACACGCGTTTCCTTCAATTCAAGGATGAATAAGAGTAGCCGTTATTTCGTGGGCATTAAATTTGGCTAATTATGCTTCTAGTTAACGATTTAATGCTGAAATGAACAACAGACTCTGTTTAAGTTCACAAAAATGGCGTTAATCATACCAATTTTGTGGGCTTTCTTATAGGTCGAATTGATAGAAAATTAACATTTCCTGAGGGGTTTTTGACAATCAACTTTGACCAAGCCAAGTTTGTCTATTTAGGAAAGTAAGACACGGTACTTTTTGAGTGTTTTTTGTCAAAGCAGCGCTTGTTGCTGGAAGTAAAACTGATACCATGCTGCCATTATTTGGAGAACATAGACAATGACGATGAGCCTGAAGCAAGCTGAACTAGAACCACAACAAATGATTGCACGCCTTGATACGTTTATGACGAAAATTGAGAACCTCGGAAATCTACTGGGTTTGGATTTAAGCTTTGCTCAAGCGGATCACATTGCATTAAGAATCAATGAAACTGAGCTTGCGAAATCAGCACATCAAGCATGGTCTGAATACGGCTCTACGATTTCAGAAACGATGATCAATGGTCGTCCCATTGTGGTGTTGGCTTTCGATAAACCATTGCAAAGTCTTGGTTGGAAGATTGAATGTTTAGAGCTGCCTTACCCAGCTGAAGGTAAGATTTACCCGAGCCAAGATTGGGAGCATGTAGAGTTTGTGATTCCGTCTCACGCTCAAACGGCCGATGAGTACCTAGCAGACCTTAAAGAGACTTACCCGAAGTTCGCTGCTAAGTTTGAAAATTTGGCAGATCAAGGCATTAAGATAAAACTCTCTAGCCCGAAAGGTGAGGGTGAACGTTTGAATAATCCAACGGTTGCATTCAAGCACCAAGGGATTTGCATTAAGCTGCATCCACACTCTTTGAAGAAGATTGTTGAGTCAGAACAGGCCTAATTTGATTAGAGAATGGCTGGGAATAGATTCCTGAACTCACCAAGGCTCGTCGGAATGACGGGGTGTTTGATGGTGTTTGCCGGAGTCTACCTTTAGATGCTGACAGTCTGAGTGTTCGAGGGCGCATGTTAGAGCCTATAGTTATAAGATTCATCACCGAGTTCGTCATTCCCATAGTCGGAAATCTCATAAAGCTAGTCAGATCATCAGATACAAAAAACGCGCAATGGATTAACCCTATTGCGCGTTTTTTATTGGGTTTTAACTGGAAGTCTTACCGGAAATCGAACCTCCGACCTACAGAATCACGGTCTTGTTGCCGTAAACAAACACGTGATCATTGATCACTTTGTTTAAAGCCTTACTCAACACGTTCTTCTCTACGTCACGACCCGCTTGAGCCATGTCTTTTGCGCTGAAGTTGTGATCCACAGGGATAACATCTTGCTTGATGATTGGACCTTCATCGAGATCGTTTGTCACAAAGTGTGCCGTTGCACCAATGATCTTCACACCGCGCTCGTAAGCTTGCTGGTATGGCTTAGCACCAATGAATGCAGGCAAGAAACTGTGGTGAATGTTGATGATTTTGTGGTTGTACTTCTCAACAAACCCCGGCGTCAGCACTCGCATGTATTTAGCAAGCACTAGATAGTCCGCCTCATACTGGTCAATGACTTCCAACATCTTCTTCTCATGCTCTTCACGGTTTAATCCTTCGTGAGAAACATGGTGGTAAGGGATATCAAAACGCTCGGTTAGGCTTTGCAGTGTATCGTAGTTACCAACTACTGCCGCAATATCAACATCTAAACTGCCATCGAAGTTCTTCATCAGAATATCGCCAAGGCAGTGTGCTTCTTTAGTTACCAGAATCACAACACGCTTACGAGATGAATCAACCAGCTTACGTTTTGTGTTTTCTGGCAGGGCTTGGTCTAAATCGGCGAGTAAGGTTTCGTCATTGAAGTAGCCCTCTAGCTCTGTGCGCATAAAGAAGTGGCCACTTGTGTTATCAACGAACTCATTATTGTGAATAATATTGAGTTGGTGCTTATAACAAATGTTGGTGATCTTTGAGATGAGGCCTGGGGCGTCAGTACAATGTGTTAATAAAGTTTTTCTTTCCATTTGCATCTTACTTCCATGAATGTTGCACTTATTATATGAAATCGGGATTCTTTAAAATTTAATGCAGGCCGTCGAACGGTGAACTGAGCCGCAGTATCACCGTTATAATTAATCTATTATCAAGTTGGTTTCAACAAATTCTGCTGCTCATTTATCGCATCGATAAATTGTTTTATATAGAAATATCAGTTTTTCGATAGAAAAAAGGCAGAAGCTTCATTTTTCAAGTTTTGACCGTAGTACGCATTTGAACTTCAACTTCAACCGAGGCATTGACGCTTTGGCCAAAAATAGAGGTGATACTTATGGATAAAGAGTTACTAGCAAAAAAACTGTACTGCAAACGAGTGAATTCATTAGCGGGAAGTACAGAGTTAGATGGTAATGTTCTAGATGAAATGTGGGAAAGTAAAACCTCACCAACCGATGCAGTGAAAGCCATGCAGCCTTGCGATAATCATTTTGAAGGAGCCCCTTGGTTGTCGCGTTATCTCAGCCGAAAATAATAACGATTCTTTGATTTTTATTTCTTCAATTCTTACCTTCTAGGTAGCTTAACCCGAACCAAACACCTCCGGTGCGAAGTCATTCTTGATTCGCGCCGGCTCACTAAACCTGCCATAATTCGCCTTCTATTTTTCTAAACTTCGTACTCTATGATATCTAAAACGTTTTCTGCTGATGGTGCTTTGGGTAAAGCGATCCCTGGGTTCCAACCTCGACAAGCTCAGCTAGACATGGCTGAAGCGGTTTCACAGGCTATTGAACAACAGAGCCAATTGGTCGTTGAAGCGGGAACGGGAACAGGTAAGACGTTTGCTTATCTAGTGCCAGCACTGCTGAGTGGTAAGAAAACGATCATCAGTACGGGGTCTAAAAACCTTCAAGAACAGCTGTTTCACCGAGATTTACCATTGATGGTCGATGCGCTTGGTTTTTATGGTCAGGTTGCGTTACTCAAAGGCCGTTCAAACTATTTGTGCTTGGATAGGCTCAGTCGTCAAATGATCGAGAGCCATGGCACTCACACCGATCCAACGCTGTTAGCTCAGTTGGTGAAAGTGCGCAGCTGGTCGTCAGCGACTCAAACTGGCGATTTAGGTGACTGTGATGATATTGCTGAAGATAGCCCGGTCATTCCAACCATTACCTCGACTAACGACAACTGCTTAGGCAAAGAGTGCCCAAGCTACACCGATTGCTTTGTGCTGAAGGCGCGTAAAAAAGCGATGGATTCTGATGTTGTTGTAGTGAACCACCACTTGTTCCTCGCGGATTTAGCGATCAAAGAAACCGGGTTTGGTGAGCTGATACCTGAAGCCGATGTATTTATCTTCGATGAAGCGCACCAACTTCCCGATATCGCTAGCCAATACTTCGGACAATCGGTTTCCAGCCGACAGATCCAAGAGCTAGCCAAGGACATTGAAATCGCTTACCGAACTGAAGCCAAAGACATGCGCCAACTGCAGAAAGTAGGGGATAGGCTCGTTCAATCGTCAGCCGATCTACGCATTGTGCTTGGCGATACGGGCTTTCGCGGTAACTGGCGTGAAGCATTGAAGTCAGAGTCGATTGCGAGAGAGCTAGTTCGCTTACAAGATGCGTTGCAACTGGCCGTTGATGTATTGAAATTAGCATTGGGTCGAAGCCAGTTGTTAGACACGGCTTTTGAACGCGCCACTATGATCAAGTCGCGCATTGAACGTGTATGTGACGTGTCGATTACTGGTTATTCGTATTGGTATGACACCACGCCACGACACTTTGCTTTGCACATCACGCCACTCTCAGTCGCCGACAAATTCCATGAGCAGATTGAGCTAAAACCGGGTGCTTGGGTGTTTACCTCTGCAACTTTGGCGGTGTCGGACGATTTCGATCATTTTACTTCTCGATTAGGACTAAAGCCGTCGGCACAGTTTTCACTACCGAGCCCGTTTGATTACCCAAATCAGGCGCGTTTG
This sequence comes from Vibrio sp. 1F253, assembly GCF_041439295.1. Lineage (NCBI taxonomy): Bacteria > Pseudomonadati > Pseudomonadota > Gammaproteobacteria > Vibrionales > Vibrionaceae > Vibrio > Vibrio sp. 1F253. Next base: position 111,932 of record NZ_JBGONU010000001.1, read on the forward strand.
TGTGTGCCTCGCTATCTACCAGAGCCGAATAGCCCGGGCTTAGCGGACAAGCTAGTAAGAATGCTGACCCCTGTGATTGAGCAAAACCAAGGTCGCTGTTTCTTTTTATGTACCTCACACAGCATGATGAAAGAATTGGGTGAACGGTTCCGCGAAACGCTCTCGGTTCCCGTTCTGCTGCAAGGTGAGACAAGTAAGCAAAAAACCTTAGCAGAATTCATGGAATTAGGTAATGCATTGCTGGTGGCCACGGGGGCTTTCTGGGAAGGTATAGATGTTAGGGGCGATGCATTAAGCTGTGTTATCATCGATAAATTGCCCTTTACAGCCCCTGATGACCCTTTGCTTAAGGCTCGAATTGAAGACTGTAAGTTGAAAGGGGGTGATCCTTTTGCACAAGTACAATTGCCAGACGCAGTGATTACCTTGAAACAAGGTGTCGGTCGATTGATACGTGATAAGCGCGATAATGGCGCTTTGATTATCTGCGACAACCGATTGGTGACTCGCGATTACGGTGGCATATTTTTGGCGAGTTTACCGCCTATCCCACGTACTCGTGACTTAGGGGTCATTAAAGAATTCTTAGCTAAAGACCATTCAACCGCTGCTGAGTAATTGGCATTGTTGAGCTTAGCCATTATTTTAGATTAGATAACGAATATTTGAGACACAAATGAGCGCGAAAATTCTTGCAGTAGATACCGCAACTGAAAACTGTTCAGTTGCACTAGTAATTGGTGACCAGGTGTTCGCACGTAGCGAAGAGGCACCTCGAGACCATACGAAAAAAATTCTACCTATGGTTGATGAAGTACTGAAAGAAGCGAATGTTGCTTTAACCGATATCGACGCGATCGCGTTTGGCCAAGGCCCGGGCAGTTTCACGGGTGTACGTATTGGCATTGGTATTGCTCAAGGCTTAGCTTTTGGTGCTGATTTGCCGATGATCGGTGTGTCTACACTGGCAGCGATGGCGCAAGGCAGTTACCGTAAATTTGGCGAAACTCATGTTGCAACAGCAATTGATGCTCGCATGAGTGAAGTTTACTGGGCTCGTTACAGCCGTGAAGATGATGGTCGTTGGACTGCGGTCGATGCGGAATGTGTGACGCCTCCAAGCGAATTGGCTGAACAGCTTGAAGCGGATTCTGAGACATGGGCAAAAGTCGGCACCGGTTGGGAAGCGTATGCAGAGCACATGGACACACTAGCGATCAACACCAAAGTGTGTGAAGTGCTATTCCCAGAAGCTCAAGACATGGCGTTCCTTGCTCAATTTGCTTATGCTGAAGGCAAAGCGGTTGCAGCTGAAGAGTCTGAGCCGGTTTACTTACGTGATAAAGTGACTTGGAAAAAACTGCCTGGTCGCGAGTAAATACGTATTACTTTGGCTCTGCAGTTTATTTTGTAGAGCCGTTATTAAAATTAGGTAATAAATTCTTTAAGCATGGTTTCAATCAACGGCTTACCTCCTTCTTCGATAGGCAATACATCTAAAACCAATCGAACCAACAAAAAGAATGAGGTAAAAAAAGGTGATGCAAAGACCTCTGTTGGTCAGCCAACAAAGGTCGCGAATGCTGTCTCGCATTCTATTCGCCAGGTCAAAGAATCTGAAATTCACAAGGCTCAGATTCAATATGATCTTCCAGAAGGGCGCGGACGACGTGCGATGGAGGAGTATATGGATGTGATGAATCAAGCTAAAAAAGAGGAACTTGCAAAGCTAATTGGGGTCGATATTTATATCTAGCTTTGTGTTTTCATTTATCCTGCTCTAAGGAGCTGCATTATGTATTCTCTCATATCTAAATCTCGCTTATTTTTCCTTGTCGCTTTCTCTACGATGGTGATGGGGTGCTCCTCTTTACCTAAAGAACTTAATGCAAACTCAGAACAGGTGGTAACTGACTACCAAGAGTGGGTAAACACACTACCGGATGCCGGTGATGTTCGTTTGGGTGGCGTGATTGCTAAAGTCACTAATCTGAAAGATAAAACGCGTGTTGAAGTGGTGAACTTACCTATCTCTAGTAGTGGTAAGCCTGATATTGATGCCGAACCAAAAGGACGTTTTGTTGGTTACATTGACGGCTATGTTGAACCATTGAGCTTTGCTGAGGGTCGTTTAGTTACTTTAGTTGGCACATCAAATAGCACTGAAGACGGTATGGTTGGTGAATACCCTTACACTTTCCCAGTCATGAATGTCTACAATCAACGTTTATGGCAGATCACTGAAAGAGTGGTTATTAATGACTTTGCGCCAACTTACTACTCTTGCCGCAGTTTACATTGTCGCAGCTTTCAAACCATGCCTAAGTCAGGGCGTGTGATTCAAGATGTGCAATAGTCGAACCTTAACTCGACATACCCAATGACAGGGACACCATACTATCAATGATTGAACAGTCATATTCCCTTGCGAGCGGGACACTTGCAACACAACAGATTGGCAACCCACAAACGACCGTAACGACGGTCGTTTTTATTCATGGCTGGCTAGACAATTCCGCAAGTTTTACTCAGGTCATGCAGCAAGTCTCTAAGCTTTCTCCAGATACTCACTTGGTTGCGATCGATCTTTTTGGGCACGGTTTCTCGTCGCATAAGTCGGGGAGTTACTACCCATTTCACGACTATATTGATGATTTGCACCAGCTAGTGACCAAATTATCGCCAAACAGACTGGTGCTGGTAGGACATTCACTTGGTGCATTGATAGCAAGTTGCTATAGTGCCGCCTTTCCTGAAAATGTGTCAGGATTAATTCAAATTGAAGGTCACGGACCTCTTTCTGAAGCTCCCCACGAAACAGTCTCTCGCTTGAGGGATGGGGTACTTAGTCGTCTTCGACAGCGAAGAAAGCCTTCACGTCCTCTGGCAAGTCTTGAGGATGCTATTAAGCTGAGAGCTCACGCCAACCAAATTAATGCTGAATTAATCGCTCCTATTGTTGAGCGAGGTATTGTCGAGTTTGAGAACTCTTGGCAATGGCGATGCGACCCTAATCTAAAATGTGACTCGTTATATCGAATGTCACAGGCGCACGCTGAAGCGATTATGGCGGCTATTGAATGTCCTCAATTAATAATCCTAGGGAATGATGGATACCGACATTTGCAGCATAATCGCTACAAATCAGCGCATAGTCCTCTGAATATAGAGACGATTCCTGGCGGACATCATTGTCATTTAGAGAGCCCAGAGCTAGTTTCAGAGCTAATTCTTGGTGTAGTTAACAAAATTTAAACAAGTGTTTGAGCCTTTTAGTGCTCATGCACTAAAGCTGTGCTGTAATACCGCAATGATAAAAAGCGGCGAAGCAGTCGTCAGCTGATAAACGAGGAGTAACATCGTGGATAAACCTTGGCTTTCACGTTATCCAAGTGACGTACCAGAAACGATCAACCCAGATCAGTACCAATCTCTCATTGAAATGTTTGAACAGTCGGTACAGAAGTTCGCCGACCAACCTGCATTCGAGAACATGGGATCGATTATGACATTCCGTAAGCTTGAAGAGCGCAGTCGTGCTTTTGCTGCTTACTTGCAGAATGATCTAAAACTGAAGAAAGGCGATCGTGTCGCGCTGATGATGCCAAACTTGCTGCAATACCCAATTGCACTGTTTGGTGTACTGCGTGCAGGTATGATTGCTGTGAACGTCAACCCACTGTACACGCCTCGCGAACTTGAACACCAACTGAATGACTCTGGCGCAAAGGCGATTGTTATCGTTTCTAACTTTGCGAGCACACTAGAGAAAGTCGTTGATAAAACTCCGGTTAAACACGTTGTACTCACTAGCCTTGGGCAAATGTTGCCACGAGCGAAAGGTACGATTGTCGACTTCGTAGTGAAATACGTAAAAGGTATGGTGCCTAAGTACGATCTACCGGGTGCCATTTCATTCAGAAAGGCACTTTACAAAGGCCGTCGTCTTCAATATGTGAAGCCGTTTATGGCGGGTGATGACATCGCATTCCTACAGTACACAGGTGGTACAACGGGTGTAGCGAAGGGCGCAATTCTAACGCACCGCAATATGATTGCGAACGTACTTCAAGCTAAAGGGGCATACAGCCCTGTGCTACAAGAAGGCCGTGAATTGGTGGTAACGGCATTGCCGCTTTACCACGTATTTGCATTGACAGTGAACTGCTTACTGTTTGTTGAGATGGGTGGTCGTAACCTTTTGATTACTAACCCTCGTGACATTCCTGGCTTTATTAAAGAACTACAAAAAGTTCCGTTTACCGCGATTACTGGCGTAAACACCTTGTTCAATGCGCTAGTGAATAACGAAGATTTCCACGAGTTGGATTTCAGTAACATGCGTTTATCTGTTGGCGGCGGTATGGCGGTTCAACGCGCTGTTGCTGAGCAATGGAAGAAAGCGACAGGTGTCCACCTACTTGAAGGCTATGGTTTAACTGAATGTGCTCCTTTGGTCACAGGTAACCCATACGATTTGAAAGACTATACGGGTGCAATCGGCCTGCCAGTACCATCAACAGAAGTTCGTATTGTTGATGATGAAGGTAAAGTGGTTGGCAATGACCAAGTGGGTGAATTGCAGGTCCGTGGTCCTCAAGTGATGCAAGGTTACTGGCAGCGTCCAGAAGCGACCAAAGAAGTGATCGATCAAGACGGTTGGCTATCGACAGGTGACATCGTTAAGTTTGATGATGAAGGCTTGTTGTACATCGTTGACCGTAAGAAAGACATGATTCTAGTGTCGGGCTTCAACGTTTACCCGAACGAGATTGAAGATGTTGTGGCTCTGCATGGCAAAGTGTTAGAAGTTGCGGCTATCGGTCAACCTCATGAAGTGTCAGGTGAGTTGGTTAAGATTTACGTTGTGAAACGTGCCCCGAGCCTAACCAAAGAAGACATTATCGCGCACTGTCGTGAACACCTAACGGGCTACAAGATCCCTAAATTGATTGAGTTCCGTGAAGAACTACCAAAAACCAATGTAGGCAAAATCTTGCGCCGAGTGCTTCGTGAAGAGAACGATGCTGAGCTTGCTAAACGCGCAAGCGAGTAACGAGCTCATTTACGAGAAGATGATGCACCATAAGCCATAGCAGCGCTTAATCTAAGCGAGCGCTGAAAAATGGTGTTAGAATGCCGACAGTTAATGTCGGCATTTTTGTATCCGGCGATCAAAGTAAAATCAGTGAGAGTTTTTGTGGATTATCAAATCATTACCCAAGTGAAAGACCTTGAGCGAGTTTGCCAACAAGCACGTGAAGCCGATGTTGTTATGCTTGATACAGAGTTCGTTCGTACAAGAACCTATTACCCTCAATTAGGCTTAATTCAGTTATTTGATGGTGAAACGCTGTCACTGATTGATCCTATTGCTCTTGATGAAATGACCCCGTTTGTTGGGTTATTGAAAGACACTTCAGTACTGAAAGTTTTGCACGCGTGTGGCGAAGATCTAGAAGTGTTCCAGAACGCATTTGGCTGTACGCCAACGCCAATGGTTGATACGCAGATCATGGCAGCCTTCTTAGGTCATGGTCTTTCAACTGGCTTTGCAGCTCTCGTTTCAGAGTTTGTAGGCGTTGACCTAGATAAGAGTGAATCTCGCACCGACTGGCTAGCGCGTCCGCTTTCTCAAAAGCAACTCGACTACGCAGCAGCAGACGTTCACTACTTGATGCCAATGTACAACAAGCTTCTAGAAAAAGTGATGGAAGCGGGCTGGTGGGAAGCGGCGCAGCAAGAGTCTGATTTACAAGTGGCTAAGCGCATCCGTAAAGCAAACCCAGATAACGCTTACCTTGATATTAAAGGCGCGTGGCAGCTAAAGCCTCAACAGTTAGCGATCTTACGACCTTTAGCAACTTGGCGTCTAAAAGAAGCAATCAAGCGCGATTTAGCGCTGAACTTTGTCTTTAAAGAGCAAGACTTATGGGCAGTAGCGCGTTTCGCGATGAAAGATCCTAAACATATGGAGCAAGAAGGTTTTGATTACCGCTCTGTACGTCGCCATGGCGCTAAAATCAGTTCAATCGTTAAGTTAGCTGAGCATACGCCAGAAGAAGAATACCCAGCGCCAGTAGAACGTCTAATGGACTACCCAGCTTACAAACAACTCTTCAAAGTGTTGAAAGATGAAGTGAAAACAGCTTCGCAACACAGTGGTTTAGCGACTGAATTTTTGGCGTCGAAGAAGCAACTTAACCAAGTGTTAAGCTGGATATGGAAGCACGATCGTAATCCTGAAAAGCTGCCAGATGTTATGCAAGGTTGGCGTTTAGATGTGGTTGGCGAGAAGCTAAATAAAGCGATCAAATAACCAACGACTGCAATGACATTTCGATGATTCAAAGAAAAGCGACCTAATTAAGGTCGCTTTTTTATTTGGTAAAATTTAGCTAGCTACTCGGCACTTAAGCCATTCTTTGCGTCGGCTTCCAGCGTGCTAGTTCCGGATCAAGCTTGATACCTTGTGAGGTCAGCAGGTTAACACGAGCTAAGTAAGCTGCACCGTGCATCAGATGCTTAGCAAGATCAACGGCATTACGCTGCTGGTAATCATCTAGATAGCTGTCTTTTGCCCATGCGTTGAATGCGCCAAGTGCAGGACCTGCCCATACTTGGTAATCCATCTCACGGCCTTGTTCACCTGTGTTTGACCAACGACTTGAAAGACCCAAGTACCAACGGAAAATCAACGCCATTTTACGTTTCGGGTTACCTTCAGCACGCTCGATCTGTTTAGGATCGCGCTCGTTAAAGTGCGCCACAGTCCCCGCCCAAATGTCATCCAGTGTTGAACGGAATACTTGCTTCTCAAGCTTCAGACGCTCTTCTACTGGAATCGCTTCAATTGAGTCGTAGCGAGTGTAAAGTTCATACAACTTGTTCGCACGCATTGGGAATAAAGTGCCGCGCTTAACCACTTGCAGTTTCACGCCCATTTCGAACATGTCTGCTGCCGGAGCCATAGTCACGTCAGCCATTTCAGTTGTCGAAAGCAGCTTACGTGTGTGTTCGCTCGCGCCAGCCTCAACACACGCTTGGTTGATTGAACCGGTAACAATGTAAGCAGCACCCATGTTAAACGTCGCTAGAGCCGCGTCAGGCGTGCCTACGCCACCACCACAACCGACACGTAGCGGAGTTTTGAATTGGTACTGTGCTTGGGTTTGTTCTTTCAGTGCAAGAATCGTTGGCAGCAGGGTAACCAGTGGACGGTTATCGGTATGACCACCAGAATCGGCTTCTGCGGTAATGTCATCAGCCATAGGAACCAGCTGTGCCAGTTCCATCTGTTCTGCTGTGATTCGACCTTCATCAACCAAAGCTTGCAGCATTTTAGCTGGAGCTGGTTGCATGAACTTACTCGCGACTTCAGTACGGCTTACCTTAGCAATAACCTTGTTGCCAATCTGAATCTCACCTTGTGCATCGCGGCTAAGGCCAGCGGCACGGTAGTGAACGATTTGCGGTGTTAAACCTAAGAATGCTGAAGCCTCAACGGTTTTCACTTTGTGCTTCAAAAATAGTTCAACACTGCCGCGCTCTAGTGCGGGTTCGCTTGGACTGTGAATCAGGTTAAACGCATAAGGGCCGTTTGGCAGTGCTGCTTGAATACGGTTGATCGCTTGTTCAACGCGAGACGGGATTAAGCCCGCTGCGCCAAATGAACAAAGAATGCCTGCTTGACCAAGCGCAATCACCAACTCTTCAGATGAAATGCCGTTTGCCATTGCGCCTGCATAGTAAGCGTATTTCACGCCGTGGCAGCGACGAAAATCTTCGTCGCCTAGGCTTTGTGTACCAAGAGCAGGAGCAAATGCGCTAACAGGTTGGTTGTTCGCTGAACTTGCTGAATCGCCCGATGTAATCTCTGCTTGTTGGCTAACGCCTAAGCCTTTTTCTGGGTGGTTCACTACGTAACAAGCAAGGCTTAAATCTTTCAAAATTGTCGACATTGCTGCGTTATCAAAGTGAGTTGTGCTCTCTTTAATCTGCCAAGGCCACGGAGATAGCTTTTCGTTATTGATAGTGGTTTGAGTTGTCATAATTATTTCTTTCCTAGTCCCGTGTCAGGCTTATGCTTCTTCGATACAAATTGCGATGTCTTTCACTTCGTAAATACGCAGACCATCTTTGCTCAGGTTTGCGTCGCCAACGATGATACGTTTACCGTCTTCGTCTTTAATCGCAGTGATATGTACATCCAGAGACATCTGTTTGTTTAGAGGGTTAATCTGACCACGGTATTTCCACTTCACTTCAGATTGGATTTGACCAAACTTCGGATTGCGGAAGCCAGCACCAAGATCTTTGTTTAGCGCGTAGGTTTGCATCAGCTCGATGATCGCTTCGACACCCAGAGAACCTGGCATTACCGGATCTTGATGGAAGTGGAACTGGAAGAACCAATCGCTTGGGTCAATCGTACGCTCAGCGTATAGGTAACCCAGACCGTCTTTACCACCATCGCTGGTGATCTGCACCGTATCGATAAAGTTCAAGCGACCGCCAGCCAGTTGGTAATGCTCTTGCACTTCACCAGTAGCTGAAACGGGTGCATTGAAGTAACGCGCCGTTTTGTCTAGTAGGTTGATGTTTACATCCGGCGTGCGGTTGTTATCAACGTGCCAAGGGTGAGTTACTTTACCGTTGTCCAAACCAAGCTGATCTTTCAGTGCTGCGCCCTTGAAGTAACCAAATACCGCTGTACCTTGGTAGAACGGCACGCCGTCGGTGCTCAGTTCAAAGCTGAAGCTCTGTACGATGTTGGTGCCCATCATTACTGTTGAAAGCAGACGAGAATCGTTGGTAATTGTTTTGCCACGCAAGTCGACGTTGCGCAGCATTTTGCCGCTGCCATCTAGGTTGCGGAAAAACAGTTCTTCACCTGGGAAGCCAAGTGTTGTGCCCATGTAGCCAGAGATAAAGCCGTTTGGCTGCAGTGAAATCTCCATCAACACCGAGTAAGGCATTAAGGTGTGGTGGCTGTTTTCATCAAAGTACCATGCATTTTCTGGCACTTCGTATTCAGCGATACACGATGAAGGCTTCTTGAAGTCGCCACGCTTACCGTCGATCTCAACAACACGAGTAGTTAGCTGTAGGTCGCCACACGGAGTACGTGGTGGAATCATTCCACGGTAGATAGAGAAATCAGGACCGAAACACTTCTCGATATCGCCAGTCGCGAATTCGAACATGTGGTAAGGCGTGAATGGAACCGTATCGGGTGTGCGGTTCGGGTAATCAGGCGTTGCCGGAGCTTCAACGTGTTGAAGAGGAACCACACCTTTGTTTGGTGCAGTTTCTAGGTCTTCAATTTGAGCCATCAATGGCGCATTCGCTGAAGCCTGTTGGTTCACTGCTGGTGTATGGCCCAAGCTTTTATGGTCCAAGCTTTCGATAACAGGGGTCGCGACAGCTGATTCTAAAGAAGGCAGATAACGAGTACATTCGTCGTCTTCTTTGATCATCACACCCAAGTTTTGGAAATCAACAATCACTTTGCCATTCAGCAAAATATCGATGTTAGCTTTCGCGTATGGGCGAGGGCTTAGACCAATCTCAGTCACTTCCATGCGGTAAGTCAGTTCTGCCGATTGTGGTAGAACTTGACCACGGCAACGTACTTGTTGAGGCGCATTTTCAAGCGGTTGGAAACGACCATTTTGAACAAGCGTGTGCATGCCAAGGTGCATCATGAAGAACTGAAGCAGTTGACCACAACCTTCTGCCATCAAAGAACCAGCCATTACCGAGTCATCTTTGAAGTGACAAGGGAAGTACCAATGCTCAGGCTCTAGCTGCTTATGACCTTCAATCAGACCAAGTCCCCATGTGCCACCTTGTGGTTCAACACGACTAACCTTTTCGATCATCATGAACTTCTCTGAGCTGAAGCATAAAGAAGGCTGGTGGCTATTGGATTGGTGAGTTGGACCAAAACATTCTGCAATGTTGGCAGTCAGTAGATGACGCAATTCTTGGTGGTTAAACTGAGTTTTAGGGCAGTGCAACATAGGATCGAAGCGTTGCTTAGTTGCAAGCTTACGAGCCTTGATTTCATCTTCAGTGTGAATCACACCCTTGCCATCTGCCAACTCTTCATCGGTGAAGAAGCCCGCACAGCCGTTATCCATTTTCAGGATCATCTTGTCGCCAACGAAACATTCGTACGAGAAGAAGAACAGCAGCGTGTCGCCATTGCGAGCAAAGTTGTTGATTGAGATGTCGTAACGCAGTGTATCGCCACCACGAGGCAAGTCGCCAAGGAAGGTCAGCGTGCAATCAAGCAGGCGATAAACACGCTCACCTTTGTTTTCGAAATCAATACCTAAGTAGCTGATTAGCATTAGGTCACACTGACCAGATTCAACTGCAACAGCCCAAGGGATCTGACCATCAACAAGATACGGCGCATCAACTGGGATGTCGTATTCTGTGGTCATTGTGCTTGGCTTGTACTCGTTAACGGTCGCGTTTAGCTTGGTTACACGAGATACCAGTAGGTAGTCCGTGGTTGGCAAGCGAACGCGACGCGAGTAGCTATCGATGATCGCGTAATCAGGGCCAAATACGTTCGCAATATCGCCTTCAGCGTATTCAACCAGATCATCGTAATCCCAGATACATGGCTTACGGATAGGTTTTACTGGTGCTGGCGTCGCAAGTACGTTGACTGGCGTTGACGAAACCTGAGCCGGTTGAGCTTGAACAGGCTGAGCTGGCGTTTGTTGACCAGTCGTTTGTTGACTATTTGTTTGTTGGCTGGTCGTTTGTTGAATCAGGGCATTGCTATCTAAACCAGATGTCACTGCGTTTAGCTGTGCTTTTAATAACGCATCAGCCATCTGCATGCCTTGGGCACGTGTGTGCAGGAATGCTTTGTGTACCTGTTGAGCCGCTTGCTGGTTTTGAGCAAAAGCTTGGTTTTGGCTTAGATTTTGCGGCTGCTGTGAAGCTGCGTCGATTTGAGACGCGCCATTTTTAGCGGATAGGACATGAGTCATATTGCTGTGGTTACCTGTTAGCTGACTGTGGCGAGTTGGCGCCAGAGTAGGGGATACTGATGTAGGAGTTTCGATGACTGGCTCTATCGCGTTTTGCGCTAATGCATTCTTCTCTAACTCTTTTTGTGCAAGGGCTGCTTGAATGCTTGCTGTCGTTGGAACCGACGCCACTCTTGCTGCTTGTTTACCAGAAGCTTTCTGTTGAATCGTTGCCAAGTTGGTCACTGGGGTTTGGGTAATATGTTGATAGATATCACGACCACCAAGAGTCACTTGCTTAACTAATTGACGTTTAGCATCGCTCGCCAGTTCATTGCTTAAACGAACGGAAAGTGATTGAGATTCAACACTCGATTGGCTTAGTAGCAGCTGTGAACATTGTCCTTCGCTGATGTTGGCAACAATCGCGCTCTTAGAACTGACATTCGGATTCAGAGGTGCAAGGTTCAGGTTGAGCAGACCGTGTAGCAGGCTTGCCATACCAGAAGCAGCAGAGCAATGACCCACACGTTGACTTGCTTGAGTAGTCTTTGTGTTCCCTAAACTTAGAGACGAAAACTGATGAGATGAAGATTCTGGTGCATGGTTAAGCTCAAGCAGAGATACATCGTTCGAGCTCATACCGACTTGAGTCAATAACTCATCAACAACGGCGTTGTTACGCTCGCTTGAGCCAAAGGCTAATGCGTTGATGCTGCCGTAAGCTGTCTCTTGGTTGCGCGCTACTCGACCTTCTTCCACAAGAACAATTGCACCTGCGCCTTCACCCACATTCCAACTGCCGTCTTGCGGTTGTCCGAATTTTGGAGCAAGTGACACTGGGCTCATGCTGTTCTTCAGAATCACATGTTCCGCACTGCCGCTTAGGTCGACGGCTGCAATTACAACGGCATCCATAGATTCTTGTGACATCAAGTTTTGTGCAACATCAATACAACGAGCAACCGACTGTTCAGCAGCTGAAATCGTAAAGGCAGGGCCATTAAAGTCCCACAATGAAGAGATACGCGAAGCCATGATATTGCCGATGAAACTGGTGTATTGGTTCAGCTTGGCTGCGTCCATCACACTGTCCATCGCGATGGTTTCTAGCGCTTGGTATTCGTCTTGAGTTAGTTCGATACCCATGTTGGCAAAGCTGTCAGCCAATTGGCTATGCAGGTTTACGCGTCCACGGAATTGGTGCATCTCAAGCTCTGTTTCCATCGCAACTAAAACCGCAACCTTTTGGCCTGCAACAAGCTTGGCATCTTTGATGGCTTCGTCTGCAACTTTCATCAGTAGCAACTGCTGAGAGATCAAACGGTCATCTTCATTTGGCGGCACTTTGAAGCGCAGGAAATCGAGATCGAATTGATCGATGTACGCGCCATTTGGAATACCGTGTAAACCAAACTGATTCAGTAGTTCTGGATGTTGGTCTAAGCCTTTCCAGCGCTTCTTAGGCAAGGCAATGAAAGCATCGTTGTTGGTCTCAATCGCAGTGCTTAGCGCGTTGATGCTCTGCAGAGAACCAAAGTGAGACGCTAGACCAGTAATGCTTAAATTAGATGGTTGTAGGCTTGGAGACGCTGACTCTTGAGTCGGGTTTACATGACTGGTGTCTGAATACGCTTCAAGCAGTAAGTGAGCGTTACAGCCACCGAAACCAAAGACAGAAACACCCGCACAGCGCTCTGAGTTGCCCGCTTTACTTGGCCAAGATTGAACCTGCGTTGGCAGAGTCTGTGAGCCAAATAAACCTTCTGGCGACGATAGTGGCTTATCCAAGTTAATACTTGGCGGAAGCACACCTTCTTTCATCGCAAAGATCATTTTCATGATCCCTGGCATACCCGCCGCAGTCAGCAAGTGACCGAGGTTGGACTTAGCAGAGCCAATCAATGGCGGGTTCGAACCATTCAATTTGTCAGCAAAGAAACGCTCCATTGAGGTTAACTCAACCTTGTCACCTAATGGTGTACCGGTTGCGTGACACTCAATCACTTCAATGCTGTCTGGTGATAAGTTCGAAGCCTCGTAAGCGCGTTCAAAGGCTTGGACTTGTCCTTTGCTGTTTGGGCTTAATACGAACTGGCCTCGGCCATCGTTCGACAAGCCAATACCGCTGACGACTGCGTAAATATTGTCGCCATCACGCTCTGCATCAGCTAAGCGTTTTAGGACTAAAACCCCCGCACCTTCGCCAGCAAACAGACCTTTACTGTTGCTATCAAACGGAACCGACACACCGTGATCAGGGTAAGCGTGGAAGATCGAAAAACCCATATTGATAAAGAATGGGTCAGCACCGGATACCGCGCCTGCCAACATCATGTCGGCTTTGCCTGTATTCAAGTAATCACACGCTAACTTCAATGAATACACAGAGCTTGCACATGCGGCATCTAGACTCAGTTGTACGTTACCTAAACCCAATGCATCAGCCACTAACTTAGAGGCGTTGTGTGCCGCTGCACCATTGATAGGGTTGAGGTCTTGCGCGGTTTCATTGGTTGGTAGCAATGAAAATTGGTCATTAGCTAATTTATCTTTAAATGCTTTCTCGACCACCGAGTGATAAATCGGTAGAAACAGGTCGTTTGAACGTGTGGTTGGGAACGAAAGGGCACCCATGATCACGCCTGTGCGCTCTAAAACATCGGCATTCAGATCAATGCCAGCGTCGACTAACGCCTTACGACTGGTATCCAAAGCCCATAGGAAACTTTGGTCAACACCGTTGAACGATTCTGCTGTTAAGCGGTAGCCATTGCTATCGAAATTGAAGTTTTCGATGTAACCGCCTTTGTCACAGTAAAAGCGGTCTGACTCACCTTGCACGCCCTGATAGTTTTCAGGTTTAGCTCCTAACTTTTCAGCGCTTAATGTGGTTCGAGAATCTTTTTTATCCAGCAAGTTTTGCCAAAAGTCTTTTGGCGTATCAGCTTCTGGGTATTGGTTTGCAATACCAACAATCGCGATCTTATTGCACTTTACTTGTTGTTTGTTCTGAGCCTGATACTGGTTCGATTGAGAACTCATACTAGCTCTCCTTGATGATTCACTGCGCTGCCTTGAGACACACCACTTAATTGCTTAGCGGTGGTGATCTGTTGTTTTAGCCCTTGAATAAGTGGCTCGACAGACAGTGGAATTTGATGAGTAATGAGCTGACCAATGCATTTGATGAGCGTGACAACATCGTCACCGCCTTTGGCATTGGAAGCGATTGTGCAGTACTGGTCTGCTACGTTGTCGCTACGATTGATCTTGTCGATCAATGTGCTGGTTTGACGATCGGCACCTACTTCTACAAACAGACGAGCACCTTGTTGACGCGCACTCTGGATCAACGCGGTGAAATCCAGCGTTGAACAGAAAGTGTCGGCAATCGAAAGGGCGATGCTGTCACTGTCGATATTGATTGGTGCGCCAGTCGGTAGACCTGCTGCGCTGATAAAGCGGATATGCTTTGGCAACTCGTCGAACAGTGGTTGCGTGTAAAACTCCTGCACTTGGCTATGCTGGCTCAACGCTGGCGTGGTGTGCATTGCAGTAACACGGTTAGCGGCAATACCTCGTTTCCCCAGCTTCTTGAGCAGAGCACGACAGGTACTTTCACAACCTGCCAGTACACAAGTGTCACCTTGGATGATAGCGAGATAAGCGCGCGGAAACTCTGGTAACAGAGCCTTAATCGCTTGCGCATCACTGCGAACCACAAAGCTATTCCATTGGATGCTTTCGTCGCTGTTCAGCTGCCAATCTTGACGCACTGCTGTGAGTTCGCCAGAAATAGCCGTCGTGAAGATAGGACTGGTTTGAGTCATCTCAATCAGCGCATGTGGGTTCTTCCAAACATTTAAGCTGGCCCACATGGAGGCTTCACCCTTGGAGTAACCCAAAGCGAAGTCTGGCTGCACTTTGAATTCATCACACAGCAGTTGTGTTAACAGATAACTACTGCCCACACCTGCAATTGCCAGCTCACTGAGCGACATTTCTTGCGAATCGTCAGCGTAGGTTTTTTCATCCTGCAGCATCTCTTTCAAGTTACCTTCGCGCTCTAAGCGAGCAAATAACTGTGGGAAATGGTGGTGAAATTCGCGCAACATGCCGGGATAAACCGTGCCAACACCAGGGTAAACAAATGCAACGCCACCTTTGCTTTGAGGCATCGGTGAGAAACAACTGCCTGCTGGCGTTTTGTATTGGCTATTATCAGCCATTACTTTTGGCAACGCATTTTCTACCGCTGTGATCTCTTGTAGTGCCGCATCGATTGAAGCCGCTTGAATCACGATGTTCGCACCACGGTCAGCATTGTGCTGAACGCTTTGGAAGTGGCTTAGGTTTGAATGCATCAAGCTGGCGATAGCAAGTTCGCTGTCCGCCGAATCGCTAACGCATTTAAGCTCTTCTCTCAACGAGATTAACTGAGAAACCAACTCGGCTTGTTCGTTGCCTGAAACCACAAACATCAAACGCTCGCTTGATAGCAAGGGTTTTGGTTCTTGCAAACCGGTCGCTTGAGTCAATATCAGGCTGGTGGATTTTTGGCTATCGTCACTGAAAGTTAACGCAGCAACACGTGCTTTGTTCGGCTCAGTGAACCAGTAATTGTTAGGTAATGAATGGCTCGGCAATGAACGGCTCGATATCGCATTAACTATATTCAACAATTCATCAAACTGCTGCGAAGCCGATAAGTCAGAGTGTTGCTGTTGATGACTTAAATCTGTCGCGGGGCGGCGCGCAATATCCAGAGCTAGCTGAATGCTATCTCCGGTAGCTATATCTGCAAAACCCGCTAGATAAGCGTGTGGATGAATCTTGTTTTGAGCAGCCGTCAACGCGCTCAACATCACCAATGATGGAGAATGAGAATCCAAACAAAGCTTAACAACATTACCTTGATTGACTGTCTCGATGGCGTGAGCAAGTGCTTGATTAAAATTGCCATCAACCACAACAGTAACCATCTCTGGGAACGAGGGAAATAAGTCGGCAGAAAGCTCAGCCGCGTTTGCTGGCTGAGCTAAAAGAGCGATGCGCAATGGCATCGCTTTATTAGTAGGAACAGTCACTATGACAATTGCTCCTTTTCTGGGTTCTTAGTAGTCTCTTTCTTCGACACTGCTGAGCTAGACTTCGGCAAAAATGCGTCGTTTAAGCTTTTGCTGATGGTGACTTTTGCACCTTTCATTACCGCGCTTAAACGACCATCTTGGTGGTAAAGCGAGATATCAGCTTGAAGCGAACGAGCCGTACTTTTTATCACGCTCAGATCTAGCCAACCTTGGTCACCATCGTGCATCGGTGCGTAACAAATAAACTCACCGATTGCAGACGGTAGGCTTGCCGCGCCGTATTTCAATCGAGCCCATACCAACATGGCTTGCAATAGATAATCTTCAGCAAATGGCTGGCTATCACCAAAACCTTGCTTCGGAATAAATGATCCGCAGTCGCTGTTTTCAATCTGAGGTAGTTGGCACTGAGCCAATAAACCTAAGTCGTCAAAGCATTCGACTGAGGTAATACCTTGCAATCTTGGTCCATGAAACAGAGTGCCGTCACTGTATAGAGCTTGTGCCGTTGTTACAGGAGCTGAAGTGTTGGCTTCAAAGCGCTTTGTCGACGCTTGTTGAACATCTTCAGAAACTTGCACAGAGGCAACTTGCAACTGAGCTTGATACTGTGGTCGTCCTTGGCAACTGATCACTGCTTTTAGCTGACCTTTTGATTTAGCATCAGAGGAAAGAACCAGTCTTAGCTCTTGCACTTCATCAGTATCAAAAATCACACCTTTCAGCAGTTTGTAGTTGTGAACGCTAACGTTCACCCCTAACAGTTGCTCAGCGATTTCACGCATCCATTGGATGGCACACACTGTCGGTAACACTGGGTTACCGGCAATGCAGTGATCTTGAATGAAAGGCAATGCCTTAGGATCAAGATGACGTGTCACAGTAATGCTTGTATTCAGCGGACTCTCTGCAAGATGCACAGACTCCGCATTAAGCTTTTTTACAGCAGCTTCCTTGTTGTCAGAACCTTGCATGCTCGTGCCAACCAGCAGTTGAATGCCAGTTTCGTTCAGTAGTTGAGAGCTAAATAGCTCTGCACCCGCTTGAAGAGGAATTACGTACACACCGCGCTCTGTAAACATACGCTTCAGCGCTGCGTTTACCATGCCGCCGTCCCACGGTCCCCAGTTGAAGCTCATCACTTTCGCTTGAGGGTTACGCGCAGACAGTTGCAGAGCCGCTTTGTTTAGGATCTCGTTAGACATCGAGTAGTCGCTTTGGCCTGTGTTTCCGTAGAAACCCGCTGCCGAAGAGAACATCGCAATCAGTTTTAGCTTGCTGCTATCAAGACCACCAAGAACGGCTTCTAATCCGCCTACTTTCGTGCCGTAAACCATGTTTAGTTCATCAAGCGTTTTGTCTTGAATGTGTTTGTCAGCCAGTACACCTGCGCCGTGGATAAGACCTGTAATGTCGTCGAAATTTGCCAGTGTTTTCGCTACTGACTCATGGTTCGAAACATCTAAGCTTAGGTATTCAGCGCTCGCGCCAATCTCGTTGAAAGCGGTAAGTGCTGCGTTGATTTCAAGGCTGCTCAATACCGGTTTTAGCAAGGCATCAACTTTTTTCGGCGTTGGCTTATCGCCCGTAGCTTGTAGGTGCGCAATTGCAGCAGGTTTTAGCTCTTTCTCTTGCTTGCCTTGTGCCCACTGAGGTAGCTCGGCTGAAGTAATATGCTTACTACGACCTGCAAGAATGAAGTGAGATTTGCATTGCTTAGCAAGCGTCAGTGCACATTCAAACGTTACGCCTTTAGCACCACCCGTCACAAGTACTTTGTCGCTCTTGGTGAGTTGAGCGCCTGTGTTTTTAGTTTGTGCAGCACCTGGTGTTGCCGCAATCAGTGTTGCACGACCAGATTCACCGTTTTCCGCATGGCTAAGGCCGATTTCAACCGTGTTGGTATCGACATCGAACAGTTCGCCTGTGATAGCTTCAGCTAGGTGACGAGCATCAATAGAAGCGTCAGCATCCAATGCACGGCAGAATACGTTTGACCATTCATGGCTCAGTGTCTTCGTTAGACCAGACAACGCGGCTTGGTTAAGTTCTGCATTCGCTAATTGCTTAGTATCTAGGTAACCAAAGCCACCATCGATACGGCTTAGTGTGAAGAACACGCTGCGACCAGAAACGGTATTCAGCTGACCATTTAGGTGCTTGGCGAACAAGAACGCAGTGGTTAGCGAAGCTCTTGAATCTGCATTCAAGTTAACCGCTTGCTCGTTGCTTTGCTTTGCATCAACGATAGCTTGTAGGTGAATGAAGCCTGCAATCACTTTGTTCGATGTTTTAAGGTCTGCTTCGATGTCGTTAATAACCGCAGTGACACCAGCATCATCGACGCTGTTGAGTGTGTAGCTTGCGATTTCACTGTTTAAAGGTGACGCGGCAGAAAGAGCACTACGCACTACAGCCACTTGAATGCCGTTAGCGGTCAACTTTTCTGCTAGAACACCGGCGTTGTGACCATCATCTGTGATCACGACACAAGCGTCTTTTGAGAAACAATCGACGAGTTTATCTGCCGCTGGTAGCTTTTTTAGCGCTACCTCATTGTGTGGAGGAAGTTCCGCTGTCGCTGTTTCTGCGATAGGCGTTACTGATTCAGCTTTTGGAGTTGCTGCGGGTGCAGCAGCGGATAGCTTGCTTTGCATGTAGGTAACGATTTCACCAAGCGTACGACACTCAGCTAGGTCTTCAGGGTTTAGCTCTGGCAGCGTTGGTAGCTGGTCTTGAACCGTACCTAGAATTTCGACGCGTTTAATCGAATCGATACCAAGGTCTGCTTCCATGTCCATCGCTAGGTCGAGCATTTCTGCTGGGTAGCCAGTTTTATCGGCAACCACTTCCATCATTGTTGATTGAACATGAGCAGGATTTAGGTCATTGCTCGTGCTTTCTGTAGCAGGAGCTACTGTCGCTGCTTCCGAACTAGGAGCTAACTTGCTGTTCATGTAGTCAACGATTTCGCCAAGAGTACGACACTCAGCTAGATCTTCAGGGTTCAGCTCTGGCAATGTTGGTAGCTGGTCTTGAACCGTACCTAGAATTTCGACGCGTTTAATCGAATCGATACCAAGGTCTGCTTCCATGTCCATCGCTAGGTCGAGCATTTCTGCTGGGTAGCCAGTTTTATCCGCTACTACGCTCAACATTGTGCTTTGAACTTGTTCTGCGTTTAAACCGTTTGATACTGCTTGCGCTGGTGCGGATACTTGAGCCGCTACTGGAGCAGAAGCTGGAAGTTTGCTGTTCATGCTTTTAGTATTCATGTAAGCAACTATCTCGCCTAGAGTGCGACACTCTGCGAGGTCTTCAGGGTTTAGCTCTGGAAGAGTCGGTAGTTCGTCTTGTACCGTACCTAGGATTTCAACTCGCTTGATTGAGTCGATACCAAGGTCAGCTTCCATATCCATTGCTAGGTCTAGCATTTCAGTCGGGTAGCCCGTTTTCTCAGCGACTACTTCTAACATGGTTTTCTGAACGACAGCCGCATCTAGTCCATTGCTAGCTGTTGCTGGAGCAACTACTTCAGTTTGTGCTGCAACTGGTGCAGACGCTGGAAGCTTGCTGTTCATGTAGTTAACGATTTCGCCAAGAGTACGACACTCAGCTAAGTCTTCAGGGTTTAGCTCCGGAAGAGTAGGCAGTTCATCTTGAACCGTACCAAGGATCTCAACACGCTTGATTGAATCGATACCAAGGTCTGCTTCCATATCCATTTCTAGATCAAGCATTTCCGTTGGGTAACCCGTTTTCTCAGCCACCACTTCTAGCATGGTTTGTTGAACGACTTTCGCATCAAGACCGTTAGCGGCTTGAACAGGAGCAGTTGCGCTTGGCTGTGCTGCCACAGGCGCTGATGCTGGCATCTTGCTGTTCATGTAGGTAACGATTTCACCAAGAGTACGACACTCAGCCAAATCTTCAGGGTTCAGCTCTGGTAGGTTCGGCATTTCGTCTTGAACGGTACCAAGAATTTCTACGCGCTTGATTGAGTCGATACCAAGGTCTGCTTCCATGTCCATTTCTAGATCAAGCATTTCCGTTGGGTAGCCCGTTTTCTCGGCAACTACTTCTAGCATCACTTTTTCAGCGTCGGCTGTTTGTACTGCTACTGGTGCCACCACAGGAGCTGGTTGCGCTTTAACTGGCACAGGTTGAGCTGCAACCGGTGCTGCTGCTTGAGCGGCTACTTGTGGTGCAGGAACGGCTTTCTGTACTGGAGCTTGTTGAGCTACTACTGTTGGAGCTTGCGCAGCTTGTACAGGAGCCGACTGTACTTGAGCTACAGGTTGTTGAACGACAGCTGCTGGAGTAGCTGGAGCTTGAATCGCTGGCTGAGCATTTACAGAAGCAACGAAGGTTGGTTGTGCCGTTTGTACTGAACCTTGCGTCAGCATATTAAGTGCTGAGTTGTTGCTGTGCGCTTGCATTTCTAGGTAATGAGCGTGAGCTTTTAGCGTTTCAGCTTGGTGCTGGTGGAACATCTCCATAGAACGCTGTAGGTTCTCAGGAATTGCTACGCCTGCTGTTGCCATTTTCGCTTGCTCAGACATTAGGGTGTTGAACGTGTCACCGTATTGCTGAGGAATCGCCAAGAATTGCTGATGTACTTCTGCTGCTTGTTGTTGAGCATTGAAGAACGACTGCAATGAAGACTCATCTACCGTTACTTGAGCTGTTGGCTGACTAGTCGCTGGGGCAGTTTGAACCACTTGTGATTGCGGAGTTGCTGTTGCCACTTGTGCACTTGGTGCTGGAGCAGCTGACTGTTGTACATTTGAAGCTTGAGGAGCAGCCACAGGTACTTCAACGATTTCTGTTTTAATCACTTCTTTTTCCACGATTTTCTCGACTTCAACTTTCACTTCAACAATCTCAGTCTTTTCGGTGACGTTGCCTGAAGCCAATGATTGATCCATTTTCTTACGAGTAGCAGGGCTGATGTAGTTGGTTGCATTCAGCTTGATGTTCATTGGTGATGCCTTCGCAGGTTCAGCAATGTCAGCTTGGTAAGGGTCAATGTTGTCTAATGAAACACCTGCCACGCACAATTGAACCGCAGCTAAGCGAAGCTGTTGGTCACTGTCGCCTTTAGGGCTTGGGTTGATGCTGATTGCGTAAAGCTCTTCGTTCTTATCAGCCAATGTTTTCTCAACCAGTTTTTGAAGAATGTTCTTAGGACCGAACTCAACGAATACGCGCGCACCTGCTTCATACATCGCTTCAATTTGCTCGCTGAAACGAACCGATTGCAGCATGTGCTGTTTGAATGCTTTCTTAATCGCTTTAGCGTCTTTACTGTGCAGTTTGCCCGTTGCGTTCGAGTAAAGCGGCAGCGTTGGAGCGCTGAATGAAGCTTTATCAATTGCAGCAGCAAATGGTTTTTGAGCGTGAGCAACAAGCGGTGTGTGGAAAGCACCAGACACTGGCAGAGCAATCGCTTTGAAACCTTGTTCTGTTAGCGCTTGTGCTGCTTGTTGAACCGTCGCAGTTGGACCTGCAATAACCAGTTGAGTCGGAGCGTTGTAGTTGGCAATGCTCACGCCTTCGAATTGGCTGATGCAGCTTTCAACGGTTGGAAGTTTGTCTGCGTCTAGGATGACCGCAAACATCGTACCGCTGTCACCTTGTTCTGGTGTTGCAGCCATCGCATCGCCACGAGCGAAAGCTAGCTGGTAGTAATCGTCTTGCGAGATAACACCCGATGCACATAGTGCGCTTAGCTCACCAAAGCTGTGGCCTGCGACCATGTCAGCTTTGAAGCCAGCTTGAGTCATGATGTCGAACTGACCCATAGACACAGTACCAATCGCACTTTGAGCATTGGCCGTGTTGGTTAACACCGCTTCTTGAGCTTTGGTTGCTTCTGGTGTGAAAGTTGGAATTGGGAACAGAATTTGCGACAGAGCCGTTTTCTTGTGCTGACCAAATACTTGATCCGCTTGAGCAAGCTGTTGACGCATCTCAGGGTAGTGACATGCAAGCTCGCGACCCATGTTTAGGTATTGCGAACCTTGACCTGCAAACAGAGCTGCTACTTTACCCGCACCATTTTCTGCAATCAGTGCCGACTCACGGTAGCTAGTACCGTTTGGCATTTGCCAATGTGTTTTTGTTTGGCTCTCAAGCATAGAAAGCGCTTGAGTCAGTTGCGCTAAAAGATCTGCTTGGTCAGTCACGACTAAACCAAGACGAGCATGCTTAGCGTCAACTTCGCGTAGACCATGTTGCTCAGCAAGCGTTTCCAGTTTGAACGCAGCGTCTGCAGCTTGAGTTGAAACCTGTTTTAGTTCATTGATCAGTGCTTGGCGAGATTCTGCGCTGAATAACAGAGTTTGCGGTACTTGGCGCTGACGGTATTTGTCACCGCGAGTGTGCTCTGGTGTGTACTCTTCCAATACCACGTGGAAGTTAGTGCCACCAAAACCGAATGAGCTGATACCAGCACGGCGCGGTGTGCCGTCGACACGTTTCATCCAAGGACGCGTTTGTGTGTTTAGGTAGAACGGCGAGTTCTCGATATCCAGTTTAGGATTCGGAGCCGATACGTTGATCGTTGGCGGCAGTACTTTGTGGTGCAGTGCTAATGCAGCTTTGATTAAACCGGCAGTACCCGCAGTTGATTTGGTGTGACCAATTTGAGATTTCACAGAGCCTAACGCAATGTGTTGCTTCTCTTCATTGTTCTCACTGAATACCGAGTTTAAGCCACCAAATTCAGCCACATCACCCGCTGCAGTACCTGTACCGTGCGCTTCTAAAAGGCCAAGCGTGTGCGGTGCGAAACCAGCATCATCGTAAGCGCGTTTTAGTGCTTTTGCTTGTCCTTCAGGGCGAGGTGCGTAAATACTCTTGAACTTACCATCCGAAGAAGAACCGACACCTTTAATCACTGAGTAGATTCTGTCGCCATCGCGCTCAGCATCTTCAAGACGTTTTAGAGCAACCATGCCGATGCCTTCACCAATCATCATCCCTTTTGAATCGATATCGAAAGGTTGAATGGTTTCATTAGTAGTGAATGCTGGAGTTTTAGAGAAGCTCATGTACATGGTTGGTGAGTTATCAGTACACACACCACCTGTGATCATCATTTCACTGCGGCCTTCAACCAGCTCACTTAGAGCCATACGCATTGCGGCTAGAGAGCCTGCACACGCAGCGTCTACTACACAGTTGATGCCACCAAGGTCAAAGCGGTTAGCAATACGACCTGAAATTACGTTACCTAATGAACCAGGGAATGAGTTCTCTTCCCAGTGGATGTATTGGTCTTGGAACTTTTTGATCAGCATTTCGCTGTCTTCGTCGTTGATGCCACTGCTCTTGAAGACTTTTTTCAAAACAGGGTATTGCAGGCGAGCATTCAGGCTTTGAGCGATCTTCTGACCACCACCCACACCGAGCGTGATACCGATCTTATCGCGATCGTAGCCTTCAGGCAGCTTGGCATCTTCAAGTACTTCTTTTGCCACGATCAGAGAAAGCAGCTGCGACGTATCAGTCAGTTCTAGGATATTTGGCGGAAGACCGAACTCCATAGGGTTGAAGTCCACTTCTGGGATGAAACCACCGCGCTTACAGTAAGACTTGTCTGGCGTAGTACGATCTGAGTCGTAGTAATCTTCTGGACGCCAGTGCGTATCGGGCACTTCAGTAATCGCATCGATCTTTTCGCTGATAAGGTCCCAAAATTTATTCAGGTAGCGAGAGTTTGCAAACATGCTCGCCATACCAACGATAGCGACAGGCATATCTTTAAGGCGTTTATTCAGTCGAGTATCGTCGACTGATTCCGGTGTATTTGTCTCGGGTTGGCTCATTATGAGTCTCCACTAGAAATCACAGAAAGTGATGTCGTGTTTTGAGGCTGCGCTTTTAAAATTAAAGAAAGAAAATCTGAAACAGATTTAGGGAAGCGCAGCTGAAAATTCAGGTTGCTGAGTGGCGGCAACCAGATAGAAATTAGGCTTTCGAAGTGCGTTGACTTACGAGAGTAGGGGAGGTGTTTCATGCGCGACGGTGGCATTCAAATTTTGAGGCGATGTCCATTAAAATCCTGTTCAAAGTCTGACTAAATGAAAAGTCGGTATCCGCAAAGAAAACGTGTGAATTTGTTTAATGGTTGAGCAGGCTACCCGAGGTGACTTATTGATACAATGCTCCCAGAGGCCACTATGATCTGTTCAGACCAGATGAATTTGGTATGGTTTTGATTTTTGCATTTTCAATTTCATTAACTTGTTGATAATTAATGGTTATGAGTTGTTATTTAGTGTTTTTACTCTATATTTTGATTTGGTGAGATCTATGTCATGTTTTTGTAAGTAACATTTAATGGATGCCTCTTGTGCAAGGCTAAGTGTGATCTGTGTTTTAATTTGTTATTATTTAAAAAATTGGTTTTAAGCCCGTATATGAAGGGTGTTTCCCTCCCGTATTCTCTAGGTTTTACTTAAATCATAGATGAGTTAAATTTGTTCGATTTGGTTGTTCCAATCGTGTTTTGAAGAGTGATTTCTAGAAGTGAGTTCGAGTTAAATGAAAACTTCCGTTGTTGATTTGTGGCTATGTTCTCTGAGTAATTTAGATGACCAGCCAGACAATGTATCGCAGCTCAAAAAGAGACTGACAGCCGATGAGATAGCCAAAGTTGAGCGCTATCGAATGCCCTCATCTCAAATTCAGGCTCTGTATGTTCGAAATTACCTAAGAAAGGTGCTGTCTCGCTATTCTGATTTGATGCCTGAAGCGTGGCGCTTTGAATATGGCGAGAAAGGAAAGCCAAGTTTAGTCGCCAAACAGCAACTCAAGACGGGGTTAAATTTCAATATTAGTCATAGCAAAGAACATTTGTTGATTGCAGTTTGCCAGAGAGAAGGGAAGCAAGTTCAATTGGGTGTTGATATTGAACACGCAAGGAATTCGACCAATATCGACTCGATCATGAAGCACTACTTTTCAGATAAAGAATTGGCGGATTTACTTGAGCTCAGCAAAGAAGAACAAAGACAGCGCTTTTTCGATCTGTGGGCGCTGAAGGAGTCGTATATCAAAGCCACGGGCAAGGGGCTAGCGACATCATTGCGAAGCTTTTCGTTCGATTTCTCCAATCTGACGGAGCAAACATTGCCAGTTCACTCTTCGGATTTTCAACCAAACTTGCAGGATGAAATTAGATTGCATGGTGAAATCAGCATATACAGTGGAGTTGGGTTGGATGTTACTGAGAAAGCCAATAGTTCTGCAGATTGGCAATGTTGTTTGGGGCGGTTGGATGAGCAGTATCGCTTTGCGGTTTCGCTTGGTGGAAATTTGCTACCCATGCAGATAGAGATGAGAACCTTTTCGTCGTCTCATCTCCTTTAAGCGAGTTTGGTGAGGTGAGGTAAGATGAGGTTAACTCGTTTCGCCAAGCATCGCTTTTAAGACTTCAGCAGGCACAGGCTGAAGTTGTTTGTCTTTATCTAAACAGACCATTTCGATATCCCCAATCACAGCAGGCTTGGTTGCATCTTTACGCCACACTTCTTGTCGCCATAGCGTTTTGTATTTGCCATCAAGTTCAAAAGAGGTTCGGATGTCGCAGATCTCAGCGAATTCAACACCATCTTGAAAAGTCATGTTGGCTTTATAGACCGCAAAACCTAGTCCGTGCTCGTTCCACAATTCCGCCAATTTATCGCTACCCAAGACATGTTCGCGCGCACGCTCAAAATACTTTAGAAAGTTAGGGTGATAAACCACACCTGAGTGATCGGTATCTTCATAGTAAATTTGTACTGGGTGATGGTAGATCTGACTCATTGGTATCAACTCTGGTAAATAGTGGATCAGTTAATCTGACTAAGTTGTGCAGCACTCTACAGGATAGGTAGAAATTACTTCAAGGCATCATCGTGAATGGGGCTTTTGGTCAGACCTCATTCATCACTAGTACATTGGTCAGCTTCCACCCATTTACAAATATTCTATGTGTCATTTTCCACCCATTAATTTTTGCGGCGAGTTGGTGACTGCTGCAGGCCGATATCATGAAGCCTTACAGTTAAAGGCTTGTTAATGTTTTGTTTCAATGTGGCGCGTTAATTGCCTTAGTGAAAGCACGCAGTTCCCATTGAAGGGCTGCTTTGTTTACTAAGGAGAATAATAATGTTTAAGCCTCTTACCCTGCTGTCTGTATCTGCTCTGGCGCTCACAAGTTTTAATGCTGCTGCAAACTGTGACCCAGGTGAAATCGTGATTAAATTCAGTCATGTAACCAATACCGATAAGCACCCGAAAGGCATTGCCGCTTCTTTACTGGAAGAGCGAGTAAACACGGAAATGAATGGCAAAGCTTGTATGCAAGTTTTCCCTAATTCAACACTCTACGATGATAATAAAGTACTGGAAGCTCTGTTAAATGGTGATGTTCAAATGGCGGCTCCTTCGCTGTCTAAATTTGAGAAGTTCACTAAGAAATACCGCATTTTTGACCTTCCTTTCCTATTTGAAGACGTAGAAGCGGTTGACCGTTTCCAAAACTCAGAGTCTGGCGAAAAGCTGAAGAACGCGATGAAGCGTCGTGGTCTTCAAGGCCTAGCGTTTTGGCACAATGGCATGAAACAGATGTCAGCAAACAAACCTCTTATCAATCCTGAAGACGCGGAAGGTTTGAAATTCCGTGTTCAAGCATCAGACGTATTGGTTGCTCAGTTTGAACAACTGGGTGCTAACCCACAGAAGATGTCTTTCAAAGAAGTATACGGTGGCCTACAAACTAAGGTTATCGATGGCCAAGAGAACACATGGTCAAACATTTACGGTAAGAAGTTCTTTGAAGTACAAGACGGCGTGACAGAAACTAACCACGGTATCCTTGATTACCTGGTAGTAACGTCGAACGACTTCTGGAAAGACCTACCTGAAGATGTACGTACGCAACTTGGCACAATCGTTCAAGAAGTGTCTGAGACTCGTAACGCAGAATCTTCAAAAGTTAACCTAGCGAACAAAAACAACATCATCGAAGCGGGTGGTGAGGTTCGTACGCTTACGCCTGAACAGCGTGAAGCATGGGTAACTGCGCTTCAACCAGTATGGAAGAAGTTTGAAAAAGACATCGGTTCAGATCTTATCGATGCAGCGTTAGCTTCAAACCAATAACACCGCTAAAGGAGTGGCGTGAATTTCGCCACTCCTCATTAAAATAACTATAAGCGGAGTCAATTATGGATAATCCTCAAATGGAACAGCCAAATTCTAGCGAATCAGCACTGGAAACCTCTTTTTTTTCCAAAGTCGGAAGAGTTACGGATGTGATTGAAGAGTCATTAATCGCATTTTTCCTTGGCGCAATGACGCTACTTACTTTTGCCAATGTGGTATTTCGATACGCATTCAATGGCAATATCTTATGGGCACTAGAACTGACGGTGTTCATGTTCGCTTGGATGGTGTTAGTGGGTGCATCTTATGGCGTTAAAAAACACTTCCACATTGGTGTTGATGTGATCATCAACCTTGCCCCAGAAAAGCTACGCAAAGTGTATGCGTTAATCGCCGTCACAAGCTGCCTAGCATTCTCAATCTTACTTCTTATCGGTTCTTGGAATTACTGGTACCCGTTCGCGACTGAGCGCGCTTGGTACGAGACCGATGATATTCCAATGCCAGAGATGCTTCAGTTCCTTGCCGACTGGATGAATGAAGGCGAGCGATACGAGAAACTGCCACGTTTTATTCCTTACATGGCACTGCCGATTGGTATGGCAATGCTGACGTTCCGTTTTGCCGAAGTTGCTTATCAAGTGGCGACGGGCAAACTTGACCGCATGATTGCGGGCCATGAAGCCGAAGAAGAGCTGGATGCATTGAAAGCTGATGTGTTAGCGGGTTCTGATGAAGACGCGACAGCGGTATTGGATTCGACTAAGCAAAACAAGGCGAACGAGTCGGGTACAAAATCTAACGGTAAGGAAGACTAATCATGGCAATGTTATTTCTATTTTTAATGGTAATTGCTTTCATGTTGGTCGGTGTACCAATTGCGATTTCCCTCGGTTTATCAAGCGTCATATTCTTATTGATGCATTCAGATGCTTCTTTGGCATCCGTTGCACAAACGCTGTTTAATGCATTTGCAGGCCACTACACTCTCTTAGCGATTCCTTTCTTTATCTTGGCCTCTAGCTTCATGTCCACAGGTGGTGTGGCGAAACGTATTATCCGTTTTGCTATTGCAATGGTGGGTTGGTTCCGCGGCGGTTTAGCAATGGCATCGGTTGTGGCGTGTATGATGTTCGCAGCGTTATCTGGGTCGTCTCCAGCAACGGTAGTGGCAATCGGTAGTATTGTTATCGCGGGTATGATCAAAAACGGCTACACAAAAGAGTTCGCGGCAGGGGTTATCTGTAACGCGGGTACTTTGGGTATCTTGATTCCACCATCCATCGTTATGGTGGTTTACGCGGCGGCGACGGATGTATCTGTCGGTCGTATGTTCTTAGGCGGCGTAATTCCTGGCCTGTTGGCGGGTGTGATGTTGATGATAGCTATCTACATTGCAGCACGTATTAAGAAAATTCCTGCACAGCCATTTGTAGGCTGGGGTGAGATGTTCGCAGCTGCAAAAGACGCAAGTTGGGGTCTGCTACTGATTGTCATCATTTTGGGTGGTATCTACGGCGGTATCTTTACACCGACGGAAGCGGCTGCTGTTGCAGCGGTTTATGCGTTCTTCATTGCCAACTTTATCTATAAAGATATGGGGCCGTTTGCGGACAAGAAAAATACAAAGCCTGCTTTGGTGAAAGTGTTCCAAACGTTTTTCCATAAAGACACCAAAGACACGCTCTATGATGCGGGTAAGCTGACCATCATGTTGTTGTTTATCATTGCCAATGCTCTGATTCTTAAGCATGTACTGACAGAAGAACGTATTCCTCAGATGATCACGGAATCTATGTTGTCTGCAGGTTTAGGTCCAATCACCTTCTTGATTGTGGTGAACGTTCTACTCTTGATTGGTGGGCAGTTCATGGAGCCATCAGGTTTGCTGATCATCGTTGCGCCGTTGGTATTCCCAATTGCAATTGCACTGGGCATCGACCCAATTCACCTAGGTATCATGATGGTGGTGAACATGGAGATAGGGATGATAACACCGCCTGTGGGGCTCAACTTGTTTGTGACCGCAGGGGTCGCGAAGATGTCGATGATGAACGTAGTAAAAGCCGCACTGCCATGGGTTGGCGTGATGTTCTTATTCCTGATTATCGTAACCTACGTACCTTGGGTATCAACATGGTTACCGACTACCTTGATGGGGCCGGAGATCATCACGAAATAGAGAGTGAAATCATAGCGAAGTGATGGGGAGGGCTAAACCTCCTCATCAATGATTTTTCCATATCGAGAGCCAGAATCAATCGGCTCATACAGCGCTCTTTTTGCCTCTAATTCTGGCGTGTCTAAGTTGACATGATTGTCAGTGTAAAAAATACCGTCAATTTCAAACGTATCGGTGATCGAGGGAACTTTTGTTTTCTCACCCATAATGACCTCCTTACCACCTTGGTTGCATAACATCCTGTTGTGAAATAAGTATAGGTGATCTTGCTCCCAAATTTAATTTAGTTTTCGCTCTGTCGGTATGACTCTTTAACTAGTTGGTGTTTTTGCATTTTATCGTAGAGGGTTTTACGTGGAAGTTGCAGTCTATCCATAGTCTGTTTAATACTGCCATTACATTCAATAAGCGCTTGTTTTAACGTGTTTTTCTCAAAGTCAGACACCAGT
This sequence comes from Vibrio sp. 1F253, assembly GCF_041439295.1. Taxonomy (NCBI): domain Bacteria; kingdom Pseudomonadati; phylum Pseudomonadota; class Gammaproteobacteria; order Vibrionales; family Vibrionaceae; genus Vibrio; species Vibrio sp. 1F253. The sequence goes on from NZ_JBGONU010000001.1 coordinate 141,810, forward strand.
TCTGCCAAAGACAGTTCTTGAGTGACTTGATTGGTGTTGTCTGATAAGTGAGAAAGCTTACCTAAAAGTACAAACCGCTCAGCTGTATTACGCAATTCTCGTACATTTCCCGGCCAATCATGGGCTAAAAGCGCGTGCAGCTCCTTTTGGGGAAGTGCTGGTGCTGTCTTGCCATAACGTGCAGCAGCGACCAGTAAGAAGTGGTGGAAGAGTGCAGGGATGTCTTCTTGACGGCTTCTTAACGGCGGTAAATCTAGGGTCACAACGTTGAGTCGATAATAGAGGTCTTGGCGGAAAACGCCTTCTTCAGCCGCCTTCTTTAGGTCGACTTTGGTTGCGGCGATTACTCGAATATCGAGAGGCACTAAACCGTTTGAGCCAACCCTTTCAATAACGCGCTCTTGTAAGACGCGCAACAGGCGAATTTGTGCCTGCATCGGCATGGACTCAATTTCATCTAAGAATAGAGTTCCGCCTTGAGCAAATTCAAATTTACCCACTCGCTTGCTTTCTGCGCCAGTGAACGCACCTTTCTCATGACCATACAGTTCACTCTCTATCAGGTTTTCAGGTACCGCACCGCAATTGACGGCGACGAAGTTTTGTTCTCGCCGGCTGCTTTGTTCATGTAGAGAGCGTGCGACCAACTCTTTGCCTGTGCCAGTTTCACCAAAGAGTAAAATATCAGCGTTAGTATCTGCCACATGAGTGATGATAGAACGCAGGTCGGTCATTGATTGCGTGTCACCAATGATTCTCGGCCCAAGCGCTTTACTGGCCTTTAAAGAGCGCTTCAATTCAAGATTCTCGAGTGTGAGTTGACGTTTTTCTATTGCTCGTTTGGTGGTTTCGATTAGACGTTCATTGGCGAACGGCTTTTCGATGAAGTCATAGGCGCCATCTTGGATCGCTTGTACAGCCATCGAAATATCGCCGTGACCAGTAATCATAATCACGGGGATCTCTTTGTCTTTGTGCATCACGGTGTTGAGTAGGTCATGCCCGGAAAGGCCCGGTAGACAGATATCAGTGATGATGACGTGAGGTAAGCCGTTCTCTTGAATTGCGAGCAGAGCAGACTCCGCATCGGGAAAGAATTCGGCATCAATATCGGCGAGCTCAAAGCTCTGTTCAATAGCCATTCTTAGATCGGATTCATCATCAATGAAATAGACGTGACACATAGTTATTCCTTTAATCATTTATTTTTATTGTTGGTGAAGGTGTACTGGTTTGCTTAGCGACTAATCTGATTCTTTTGTTGGAACTATGGGTAACTCGATACTAAATCGAGCACCACCTTGTGGGCTGTGATCGGTAACGAGCTTGCCATTTATTCCGCTGATTATTTGTTGAGAAATCGATAGCCCAAGTCCAAGTCCATTTTTCTTGGTGGTATGGAAGGGTTCAAAAAAATTTCCGTTAGAAGGGGAGGTGAAGCCTGGGCCATTGTCATCGACATGAATCAGCAAGGTCTTGGCTTGTTGATGGTCGGGCTTCCTAATCTCTAACAGAATAGCTAATTGTTTGTCGTCTTGTTGTTCCATCGCCTGAATCGAGTTAGTCAGCAGGTTAATGATCACTTGCTCCAGTTGAATGGCGTTGGCGAGCACACAAGCATCAAAGGTTTCAGGAAGTTCGTTGACCTTAACTCGTTCACTCTTGAGTTGTGGTTTCATCAGTTCTTTTGACGAGTGCAATACTGGCAGTATCTGTAACGTGTGCAGCTCTTCCGCTGTGGATTTCTTTGCAAAGGAACGAAGCTGGTGGCTTATCTTAGCCATACGGTCAGTGAGCGCCGAGATTCGCGATAGGTTGTCATCGACACGCTCGGTTTTTTCTTTGGCAAGAAACAGTCGGCCGTTGTCGGCATAACTGCGAATCGCAGCAAGCGGGTTATTCAGTTCATGGCTGATGCTTGCTGACATTTGCCCCAACACTGCCAGTTTGGCAGCTTGGATCAGTTCGTCTTGTGTCTGCCTCAGTACATGTTCAGTTTCGATTCGGTGCTTAATCTCGACATGCAACTCTGAAGTACGTTCAAGCACTTGAAATTCTAGCTTTTGCTTGGCTTCGGATTGCAGCCTATCTATCTGAGCGCGTCTTTGTTGTCGATGGTGATTGAGTTGCATCGTCAGATAAATAATCGCAAAAATAAGGCTCAGAACCACAAGGTAAGCAATCAAATCCCACCAAACTAAGTGAGTTGGAGAAAATACTCGTATGGTGAGTTTTGGCTCGGCTAGGAAGCGTGAGGAGCTAAAGAACTGCTCTTGGACAAGTTTGTGGGGAGACTCAATATTACTAGTAGCGCTCTCTAAGTCACCGGAGAAGTGCAGGCTTTCTATTTTTGTATCGAGATACTGCCTGCTTTCTTGAATTCGAGTGTGTTGTTCGTCGCTTAGTGGTTGAAGGCTTTTGAACAGCCACTCAGGATTACTCGACATAAATACGATCTGGTCATTATCGTCAGCAACAAAAAAACTCTGTTTGCCTTTCCAACTTGCTTCAATCAGCGATAAATCCATCTTTACGACAATGACGCCAATAATCTCGGCGGCATAGGAGACCGGGTAAGAATAATAATAGCCTCGTTTCCCAGAGGTTGAACCTAGCGCAAAGTATTGATTTTCATTGCCAAGAATCGCTTCTTGAAAGTAGGGACGGAAAGCAAAATTTCGACGAATAAAAGAACGGGGTAGATTCCAGTTACTGGCTGCTATGGTGGTGCCAATGCTATCTAACAGATAGGTGTCCGATGCTTGAATCACCGAATTTACGTGTTCTAGGTAGCGATTGGTGAGTTCGATTTGCGCAGAGTTACTTGGAGAGTGAAGAGCATCGACCAACTCTTTGTCTTTTGAAAGCAGCTCGGGAATATGCGCGAACTTGTCGAGTTGGCTTGAAATATGAACCGAAAATCGGTCTAGCTTAGATTGATGATCATTTAACAAACTTTCATGGCTTGTGTTCCATACCCAATGACCGCCGAACATCATTAGTAAACTGTATGTGGCCATTAATAGGATTGGGATTCTCAAAGCTTGAAACATGAAGGCTCTCCGCTCATTTCTTTGGTAAATAATCAAGCCTGTCTTCTCTCGTTCATGGTAGCAAATAGCGGTAGTGTTTGCTGAAAGTAGACAGTCGCCAGATGGATGTAGGTTAAGGGTTTGTAACGGGGATTGTTGAAAAAGTTATCGACTCTGAGGGGTAAAACAAGAGCAAGATCTCTTTTTAAGGTTTTTAGCAAAAAAAGCCCTCGATTCCCTTGAAAAAGTCGCTATTGTCCCCATTTCTGTTGTGCTAAGTGATGATTTGATCGTTTTTGTATCATTTAGTTGGACGAATTTAGGGCATTCATCATCATGCAGAGGTGAACGGCTCGACAGAGATTAAACAGATCGCTAGAATGTCGCGTCTAAAATTTCTGTCCTGAGGCTAATCGGAGATACCTTTCTTGTTTTCGAAAACAAGCTTTATTGCGTTTTAATCGACGCGTGAAGAACGAAGATATCGCTGATTAGTCTGGTGTTTGGTTGAATAATCAATTCAGACATCAATGCTCGATTTTAAATTAGGTGTTCGGATAGAGCACTACACAAGGATGCAGCCAACAACGTCGGCTTTTGAATTAAAGCTAAGTTACGGCTCATATGCTCAGATTACTGAGCCAGTTTTGAGGTTTATATAATGCAAGTTACTGTTGAAACGCTAGAAGGCCTAGAGCGCCGTCTTAATATTACTGTTCCTGCTGCTAACATCGAAGATGCAGTTACAGCTGAACTACGCAACATCGCGAAAAACCGTCGTTTCGATGGCTTCCGTAAAGGCAAAGTGCCAATGAAGATGGTTGCTAAAATGTACGGCAAAGCAGTACGTCAAGACGTGATGGGCGAAGTAATGCAACGTCACTTCATCGAAGCGATCGTTAAAGAGAAAATCAACCCAGCTGGCGCACCTACTTTCGCACCAGTTGAAAACAACGAAGGCGCTGACCTAGTATTCAACGCAACTTTTGAAGTTTACCCAGAAGTTGAGCTGAAAGGTCTAGAAAACATCACTGTTGAGAAACCAGCAGTAGAAGTTAAAGAAGCTGACGTTGAAGAGATGATCGAAACTCTACGTAAGCAACAAGCGACTTGGACTGAAGTTGAAGCTGCTGCTGACGCTGGTTCTCGTGCAACTATCGACTTCGTTGGTTCTATCGACGGTGAAGAGTTTGAAGGCGGCAAAGCTGAGAACTTCCCACTAGAGATGGGCGCTGGTCGCATGATCCCTGGTTTTGAAGACGGTATCGTTGGTAAAACAGCAGGTATGGAATTCGAAATCGAAGTAAACTTCCCAGAAGATTACCACGCTGAAAACCTAAAAGGTAAAGCTGCTAAGTTCTCTATCAAGCTGAACAAAGTTGAAGCTCGTGAGCTTCCAGAACTAAACGAAGAATTCGTTTCTAAGTTCGGCGCAGCTGAAGGCGTTGAAGGCCTTAAAGCTGAAGTTCGTAAGAACATGGAGCGTGAGCTTAAGCAAGCAGTTAAGAACCGCATCAAAGAGCAAGCAATCGACGGTCTAGTTAACGAAAACAACATCGACGTACCTTCTGCTCTAATCGATCAAGAGATCGGTGTTCTACGTCAACAAGCTGCTCAACGTTTCGGTGGTAACACTGAAGCTGCTGACCAACTTCCACGTGAGCTGTTCGAAGAGCAAGCTAAACGTCGCGTAGTTGTAGGTCTTCTTCTTGGTGAAGTAATCAAGACTGAAGAGCTAAAAGCTGATGACGAGAAAGTTAAAGCTATCATCGAAGAGATGGCTACAGCATACGAAGATCCAACAGAAGTTATTGCTTACTACGAGCAAAACGAGCAAATGATGAACAACATGCGCAATGTTGCTCTAGAAGAGCAAGCTATTGATGCAATCATCGCTAAAGCTCAAGTTTCTGATAAAGAAGTTAGCTTCAACGAGCTAATGAATCAGCAACCTGCTTAATATAGTAATATCTGACGTAGAAGGTTGACGTACGGTCAACAATTCTGCTAACAATGGTCCGTATGATTTAATCATTCGGGCCATTTATTTTAGGGACATAAGAATATGAGCTACCAAGAAAAAAATACAATGCCATCGATTATGGACGCACTAGTTCCTATGGTGGTTGAACAGACTTCCCGTGGTGAACGTTCTTACGATATTTATTCTCGTCTATTAAAAGAACGTATCATTTTCTTAACAGGTCAAGTGGAAGACCACATGGCAAATCTTGTCGTGGCTCAACTGCTTTTCTTGGAATCAGAAAACCCAGACAAAGATATCTATCTTTACATCAACTCACCTGGCGGTAGCGTAACAGCGGGCATGTCTATCTATGACACAATGCAGTTCATCAAGCCAAACGTGAGCACAGTATGTATGGGTCAAGCTTGCTCTATGGGTGCATTCTTACTAGCGGGTGGTACTCCGGGTAAGCGTCACGTGCTTCCAAACTCACGTGTAATGATTCACCAGCCACTTGGCGGCTTCCAAGGCCAAGCGTCTGATATTCAAATTCACGCGCAAGAGATCCTAACGATCAAGCAAAAGCTAAACAAACTATTGGCAGAGCACACAGGTCAGCCTCTAGAGGTTGTTGAGCGTGATACAGATCGTGACAATTTCATGTCTGCTGATCAGGCTGTAGAATACGGTTTGGTGGATTCAGTTCTTAATCACCGCGGTCAATAATTGCAGGGCAATTGTTTAACGCAAAGTGATTCAAATTGATATACACTCAAACATAGAGAGTAAAGGCTAAGAGGTTAGCGAATGACAGATAAAAGCAAAGAGGGTGGTAGCGGTAAATTGCTTTACTGCTCTTTCTGTGGCAAAAGCCAGCACGAAGTTCGCAAGTTAATCGCAGGTCCTTCTGTTTACATTTGTGATGAATGTGTCGATCTTTGTAACGACATTATTCGTGAAGAAATTAAAGATGTTCTTCCAAAGAAAGAATCGGAATCGCTGCCAACGCCGCGTGAGATTCGTGAGCATCTTGACGACTATGTAATCGGTCAAGAATACGCGAAAAAAGTGCTAGCAGTTGCAGTATATAACCACTACAAGCGTTTACGTAATGGTGATACGACGGCTGAAGGCGTAGAGCTAGGTAAGAGTAACATTCTTCTTATCGGTCCTACTGGTAGTGGTAAAACACTACTGGCTGAAACACTGGCTCGTTTCCTAGACGTTCCTTTCACAATGGCAGATGCAACAACACTAACCGAAGCGGGTTATGTGGGCGAAGATGTTGAAAACATCATCCAGAAGTTGCTTCAGAAATGTGATTACGACGTAGCGAAAGCGGAACGCGGCATTGTTTACATCGATGAAATCGATAAGATTTCTCGTAAAGCTGAAAACCCATCGATCACGCGTGACGTGTCTGGTGAAGGTGTACAGCAAGCTCTATTAAAACTTGTTGAAGGTACAGTGGCTTCAGTTCCACCTCAAGGTGGTCGTAAGCATCCACAGCAAGAGTTCTTGCAAGTGGACACGTCTAAGATCCTATTTATCTGTGGTGGTGCGTTTGCCGGCCTAGATAAAGTGATTGAGCAACGTGTAGAAACAGGTTCAGGTATCGGCTTTGGCGCAGAAGTGCGTTCAAAAGACGAAACCAAAACTATCGGTGAACTGTTCACTCAAGTAGAACCTGAAGATCTAGTGAAGTATGGTTTGATTCCAGAATTCATTGGTCGTCTACCTGTTACAACAACACTGACAGAGCTTGATGAAGAAGCGCTAATCCAAATTCTTTGTGAGCCAAAGAATGCACTGACAAAACAGTACGCTGCATTATTTGAGCTTGAGGATACAGAGTTAGAATTCCGTGAAGACGCCCTACGCGCAATTGCGAAGAAAGCAATGAACCGTAAAACGGGTGCTCGTGGTCTACGCTCTATCTTGGAAGGTGTTCTACTAGAAACTATGTACGAACTGCCATCTTCAACTGATGTAAGCAAGGTTGTGATTGATGAGTCGGTAATTAATGGTGAGTCAGAACCACTATTGATTTACAGTAACTCAGATAACCAAGCAGCTGTTGCAGAGTAGGTCTTTTTAAGACTACACACTCAAATTGAAAAAGGAGGTAAGCAATTACCTCCTTTTTTTTATTCTTCCATTGAATCCAGTCGTTTAAGCCCCATATACTGCTTTATAAGTTAAAGCGGAAGAGAGAAATATATGAACTTGGAACGTTCCGAGCGTATCGAAATCCCCGTGCTACCTCTACGTGATGTAGTGGTTTACCCACACATGGTTATTCCATTGTTTGTCGGTCGTGAAAAATCGATTACTTGCCTTGAATCGGCAATGGAAGCTAACAAACAAGTACTACTTGTAGCGCAGAAAGAAGCGGACACTGATGAGCCTTCAATCGATGACCTATTTAACGTAGGTACAGTCGCTACTATTCTTCAGTTGCTAAAGCTGCCTGATGGTACTGTGAAAGTACTTGTCGAAGGTCAGCAGCGTGCAAAAATTCACCAGTTCAAAGAGAGTGAGTTTTTCTTAGCGGATGCCGAATACGTTGTAACCTCAGAACTTGACGAAAAAGAACAAGAAGTGGTTGTTCGCAGCGCGATCAATCAATTCGAAGGTTTTATTAAGCTAAACAAAAAAATCCCACCAGAAGTTCTAACGTCTCTGAACGGTATTGATGAGGCTGCACGCCTAGCTGATACGATTGCAGCGCACATGCCACTTAAATTGGTTGATAAGCAGCACGTTCTAGAAATTGCAGATGTGACTGAACGTTTGGAATTCTTAATGGGCCAAATGGAGTCAGAAATTGACATCCTGCAAGTTGAAAAACGCATTCGTGGCCGCGTTAAGAAGCAGATGGAGAAATCTCAGCGCGAGTACTACCTGAATGAGCAAATGAAAGCGATTCAGAAAGAACTGGGCGAGATGGATGACGCACCTGATGAATTCGAGACTCTGAAGAAGAAGATCGAAGATTCAAAAATGCCTCAAGAAGCTCGTGAAAAAACCGAGCAAGAACTGCAAAAACTGAAAATGATGTCGCCAATGTCTGCTGAAGCAACAGTAGTACGTAGCTACATTGATTGGATGGTTGGTGTTCCTTGGGCTAAGCGTTCAAAAGTTAAAAAGAATTTAGCGAAAGCGGAAGAGGTCTTGAACGAAGACCACTACGGCTTAGAGCGTGTTAAAGAACGTATCCTTGAATACTTGGCAGTACAAAATCGAATTAACAAGCTAAAAGGTCCAATCCTTTGTCTTGTTGGTCCTCCTGGTGTCGGTAAAACCTCGCTAGGCCGTTCGATTGCAGCGGCAACGGGCCGTAAGTACACTCGTATGGCTCTTGGTGGCGTACGTGATGAAGCGGAAATCCGCGGTCACCGTCGTACTTACATCGGTTCACTTCCGGGTAAACTGATCCAGAAGATGTCTAAAGTTGGTGTTAAGAACCCACTGTTCCTATTAGATGAAATCGATAAGATGTCTTCTGATATGCGTGGTGACCCATCTTCAGCGCTTCTAGAAGTGTTAGATCCAGAGCAAAACGTTGCATTCAACGATCACTACCTAGAAGTAGATTACGATCTGTCAGACGTCATGTTTGTTGCAACGTCTAACTCAATGGACATTCCTGGCCCGTTACTGGACCGTATGGAAGTGATTCGTCTGTCGGGTTACACAGAAGATGAAAAGCTGAACATCGCTAAAAGTCACTTACTGGACAAACAAGTCCAACGTAACGGCCTTAAGCCTCACGAGATTAATATCGAAGATTCAGCTATCGTTGGCATTATTCGTTATTACACGCGTGAAGCGGGTGTGCGTAATCTAGAGCGTGAAATCTCGAAGATTTGTCGTAAAGCAGTTAAGAATATCTTGCTAGACAGCAGCCTTAAGTCTGTAACGGTTAACATTGATAACCTGAAAGAGTACTTAGGCGTTCAACGTCATGACTTTGGTAAAGCGGATGAGAGTAACCGTATCGGTCAAGTGACTGGTTTAGCGTGGACTCAAGTGGGTGGTGACCTACTGACTATCGAAACTGAATCAATGCCAGGCAAAGGTAAGCTAACGCAAACCGGTTCTCTTGGCGATGTGATGAAAGAGTCGATTCAAGCAGCCATGACTGTGGTTCGTTCTCGTGCGGAAAATCTGGGTATTAACACAGATTTCTACGAGAAACGTGATATTCACGTTCACGTACCGGAAGGTGCAACACCGAAAGATGGCCCGAGTGCGGGTATCGCAATGTGTACTGCATTGGTATCCAGCCTAACGGGTAATCCTGTGAAAGCTGAGGTCGGTATGACAGGTGAAATTACCCTTCGTGGTGAAGTTTTACCTATCGGTGGCTTGAAAGAAAAACTGCTTGCAGCACACCGTGGTGGCATCAAAACTGTCTTGATTCCTAAAGACAATGAGCGTGATTTGGAAGAGATTCCCGACAATGTAATCGCTGACTTAAAGGTGATTCCGGTCCAATGGATTGATGAAGTACTGAAAGTCGCGCTAGAACGAGATCCGTCAGGGGTCGAGTTTGACGTGAAAAAATAGTGATGCATAGCAAAAATAAGTAAAGAATTACGCTGATAGACCCGAAAAGGCTTGTCAGCGTTTTTTTTGGACGCTAAGTTATTTGACTAAAGCGGCAGCCCTTTTGCAATAAGGCTTGCGGCTAAATTAAAACCAAAATGGAACGTACAGTCATCGAGAAGTAGTCACAGATGACACATAGGGGAAAAACAGTGAATAAAACACAACTAGTAGAATCAATCGCAGAAAACGCAGACATCTCTAAAGCTTCAGCTGGTCGCGCTCTAGACGCTTTCATCGAAGCAGTTGGCACAACGCTACAATCAGGTGACCAAGTTGCACTTGTTGGCTTTGGTACTTTCAGTGTTCGTACTCGTGCTGCTCGTACAGGTCGTAACCCAAAAACTGGTGAAGAGATCCAAATCGCAGAAGCTAAAGTACCTGGCTTCAAAGCAGGTAAAGCACTTAAAGACGCATGTAACTAATTTTCACTGCTGAAACCTCGAGTTTTGTGAGGGGAAGGCAGTAATATGCGTTTACTGTTTGAACAATGATGTTTCATTTTTAAACAGTATATGTGCAAAGCACATTGAACTTATTTAAATTATGCGCATCCTACTGATGCGCATTTCTTTTTCTGATAATATCGCGTGAATAGATTTTTATTTTGAAGCCAATGCTTCATATCCGGAGAGCACTTAAATTATGATGGATCGATTACGCGAAGGCGTGAATAGCATCGCGGTAAAAATTATCCTTGGGTTGATTATCCTGTCATTCGTATTCGCAGGTGTAGGCAGCTACATCACCGGTGGCGGTAACAACGCAGCAGCTAAAGTTGGCAACACAGAAATTGCTCGTGGTGAGTTCGAACAAGCTTACCAAAACGAACGTAATCGCATGCAATCTCAACTTGGCGATTACTTCGCTCAAATGCTTGCAGACCCTGCATACGTAGAGTCTTTCCGTAAATCAGTACTTGATCGCATGATCAACGATGTTCTACTTGAGCAGCAAGCTGAGTCACTAGGCCTACGAATCAGTGATTCTCAAATCCGTACAATGATTCTAGAAATGCCTCAGTTCCAAACTGCGGGTCAATTTGATCAAGAAGTTTACCAATCAGCACTGCGTCGTGCAGGTTTCAGCGCAGAAAGCTTCGCTGAATACATGCGTCGTGACCTAATGCGTAACCAGCTTGTGACTGCGCTTCAAGGCAGTGAATTTGTTCTTCAAGGCGAAATCGATACGCAAAGTAAACTTATTGCTCAAACTCGTGACATTCGTACAGTGACCTTGTCTGTTGCTGATCTAGCGAAAGGCATCGAACTAACTGACGAGCAAATCGAACAGTACTATTCTGAGAACCCTCAAGCTTACACTCGTCCAGAGCAAGCTAAGGTGTCTTACATCGAGCTTTCAGCTGAAGCACTTAAGTCTCAGCTTGAAGTAAGCGATGAAGAAGCACAGAAATACTACCAAGAGCACCTAGACAAGTACTCAACTGAAGAGCAACGTAAAGTTAGCCACATTCTAGTTCAAGGCGATGACGAAGCGAAAGCTCAGTCAATCTTAGACGAGCTAAATGCAGGCGCTGATTTTGCTACGCTAGCGGAAGAGAAATCTGACGACTTCGGTAGTGCAGATGTTGGCGGTGACTTAGGTTGGATTGAACGCGATGTTATGGACCCAGCATTCGAAGACGCGGCTTTCGCTCTTGAGAATATTGGCGATACTACTGGCCTAGTTAAATCTGATTTTGGCTACCACATCATCAAGCTAGACGAAGTAAAAGCGTCTCAAGCTCAGCCTTATACAGAAGTAGCTGCTGAGATTAAGCAAGAACTACTAGATCAGCATGCTGTAGACCAGTTCTACGAACAGCAAACTGAACTAGAAAAAGTAGCGTTTGAATTCCCAGATTCTCTAGACGACTCTGCTGAAGCTATCAACGCGAAGATCACGACGACTGATTTCATCTCTCAAGCTGACGCTCCAGAAGTTCTGATGACGCCTGCAGTAATGCAAGCTATCTTGAGCCCTGAAGTGAAAGAAGACGGTTTGAACTCTGAAGTTATCGAAGTGGCTCCTGAGCACGTTATTGTTGTACGTGTAGAAGAGACTCGCGACGAAACAGTTCTTCCTTTAGCAGAAGTGAAAGATCAAGTTGTAGCTGCATTGTCTGCTGTAAAAGCAGAGCAACAAGCGGTAGAGCTAGGTGTTTCTCTAGTAAACGAACTTAAGCAAGGTAATGAAGCGGTACTGGCGGATAACAGCCTTGAGTTTACTGAACTTGAAACCATTGACCGTAATTCTCCATTAGCTGCATCTGTATTCGCTCTAGTGAAACCAGAAGCCGGCCAAGCTGTGTTCGGTCAATCTAAAGATCAAGACGGTAACATCGTTGTTGTTGAGCTTTCTAAAGTAACGGCTGAAATCAACCCAGCTTACAGCACACAACTTGGTGCACAGTTAGAGCGCGTTGGTAATCAACAAGACCTTACTAATGTACTAAACGTACTGCGTAAAAATGCAGACGTTGAATACTACATCGTTGGTCAAGCTCAATAAGCTTTGAATTTACTCGATAGTCTTCTGCCGAGTAATGCAACTTGAGAATACAACTTGAAAGTAGTGCAGCAACTCGGTTTGCGAACTAGCTAACAAATTGATGAAAATTAGATGTATAACGAAGCGGGTCACTTAGGTGACCCGCTTTATTTTTGTCTGGTGAGTGTTTTATCTAGCGCAGCAAATGCATAAGTTACGTTTTTTGAACAAAGGAACGGTTTATGCGCACGATATATTCAACATTATTTCTTACATTTCTGATTCTGTTAAGCCCCGCAGCGTATGCAGACAGCCCAACTAAGGCAGAGCTTTACGATGGCATTGAGATTACGGTCAATATCAATACCGCGACAGCTGAAGAGCTGTCTGCGCTATTGGTTGGTGTTGGGGATAAGAAAGCTCAAGAGATCGTCGATTACAGGGATCAAAACGGGGCATTTACGACTGCTGATGATTTGGTGAGTGTGAAAGGGATAGGTGAAGCGACAGTTAAAAAGAACCGCGAAAGAATTCAACTTTAATCCGTTTGTCTACTTGTTAGAAATGAAGCGATAGATATGAAGCCTCCGGCCAATGCACCTGCTAGGTGGGCTTCAATCGCGACACGAGCATTAATCAGTTCACCAGTCGTGCTAGAAGGGCCAATAAGCTGCTCCCAAGCGATTTTAGCGATTAATCCCAATACTAACAGCCAACTTGATCTCCTACCGTTTAAAGCCTCACTGAGCGCGAATAAGCCAAACAACCCATGCAAAGTGCCAGATAGGCCAACATAGATCTGAATACTCGAAAACAACAGAGCGATTCCAGTCACTAAACTAATCACAAGCAGAGCAAGAACAAGCTGTTTTTTAATTGGTTGAAACAGATAGCTGATGATCCATAAGCCTGCTAGATTCATCAGAAGGTGCGAGTAGTTGGTATGTGAAAAGTTTCCTGTTAGGATCCGCCACCATTGCCCCTCGGCAATCGCATTGCTATCCCATACGACCCAAGCTTGTATTGGCTCAAATTGGAATAAGACGCATAAAAGTGAAGTGAAAATTAAAACAGGGTACACATTAAATCCATGTCTCGTTATTGCCCCCAATGCAGCAAGGCTTTGAAAGCTTGTATTTGTCAGTGGGTTACACCACTCGAATCGAATGTTGAGCTTATCATTCTTCAGCACCCATCAGAAGAACATCGTCCGATGGGAACTGCGCGTATTCTCTCGTTATCTCTAAATAATAGCGTGACGTTTGTTGGCGAAGACTTTTCAGACAATGAACAACTCAACGCATTGCTGGCAGATGAACAGTACCAACATGTGATTTTATACCCAAGCGAAAATTCTGCTTCAGTTGAGTCTGCGACATGTCCTAATAAGAAGCTGCGTGTAATTTTATTGGATGGTACGTGGAAAAAGGCATTCAAGATGTGGCAAGTATCGAGTAACTTGCATGCGTTGAACACGGTTCACTTGCCGAAAGATCTCAAGGGTAATTACCGAATTCGCAAAGCACCCAGTGAAAACAGCCTTTCAACCGTTGAAGCTGGCTACCATTTGCTTAGCTTGTTAGAGAGTGATGGCGACTTTAGTCCTTTGCTAACGGCATTTGACCAAATGATTCAGTTTCAAATCAATCAAATGCCGCCGGGTGTGTTTGAGAAAAACTACTTAGATTAAGCCGTTTTAGTAAAGTGAGTCAGGAATTAAAACTCGGTATGAGCCGAGAACAGTTGCTGATGCATTTTCTGCGCAAGATCATCAGTCATCGATGAAATGTAATCGGCTATCACGCGCATTTTTCGAGACTCATCTTGATGTTGTAGCCATTGCTTCTTGATGGGCAGTGGCAGCAAGCGTTCAGGTTCAGCGCTGAATGCTTCAAACATATCCATGATGATCTGTTGGCCTTTGTATTCGATCACCTGAACCTGAGGTACTTGAATCACAAACTCGCTGACAAAGTGTTTCAGTTTATCGAGTGTGCCATCCATGCTCGGTTCAAGCACCGCATTGTAAGCTAAAAGCACATTCTCAAAGTTAGCATCCACTCGCTTAATCGAGATACTGGTCAACAGTGCGTTGACTATCCCACCAATCGCATCCTTTCGACGATACTGTTCACCAGAGAAAAGCATCTCTGTAATAGAATCTAGGTGTTCACAAATCCATGGGTCGGCCATCTCTTTCAGTTGAGGATAAGCTGATTCGACCCACTGAGCTTTGGTCACAGAGCCAAGCACAATCGCATCTTCTAAATCGTGCACGCCATACGCGATGTCGTCAGCAAGCTCCATGATCGAACAATCCAGCGACTTATATTTGGTCCTATTGTGCTCAAGTGGCTCGGTATGTGGCTTTCTTTTCTGTTTTAGAAGCTGTTGGTCGCTGCTTGAAAGCGGTTCAAGCACCCAGTTAAACAGTTCTTCATCATGATCGTAGATGCCTTTTGCTGGCATCCAATCTTTAGCTCGGAGCTGTCGTTGATGCTTAACGGGTTCAGACTGCAATTTAGCTTGAACCTCACTCAGCAGAGAAGGGTACTTAATTAGGCCTAACAAAGTGCGTCGAGATAGGTTCATCCCGTGATGTTCAGTGTAAGGTTCTAGCTGTGTGACAATACGAAACGTTTGAGCGTTGCCTTCAAAGCCGCCGTGGTCGCGCATCATATAGTTGAGTGCGACTTCGCCGCCATGTCCATAGGGTGGATGACCGATGTCGTGAGCCAAACACAGTGAATCGATCAAACTGTCTGAGGGTAATAGAGCTCGAAATTCGGGCTGCTTTTTCTTCAGTTGAGCGACGATACCGGTGCCAAGCTGAGCGGCCTCAAGAGAGTGGGTAAGGCGCGTTCGGTGAAAGTCGTTGACCGTGGTGCCATGGATCTGGGTTTTCGCTTGTAAGCGACGGAAAGCAGCAGAGTGAAGCACGCGCGCACGGTCACGCTGATACGGGCTGCGGTGATCATCACGTCTTATTTTGTGTTCATCGTCATTTCGATGCTGCCATTCTTGTTCGAGTACAAAGGGTGGTTCGAGTTGAGAATTCAAAATAGCACCTATCAAATTGATTTTATTTAGCTAATTAAAAACAACTTATACCCAGCTAGCTTATCTCGTCTAGTGATAATTCAAAGCTCGGCGCAAATGTGGTGAGAAAGTAGTCCATTTCTGGGCTTTTGCGTTGTTCGAGTGTCTCTTCCAGTCGGCGCTTGGCTTGCTCGTATTCATGATTGCCCGCACTGAGCTCTTCCAAGCATTTCAAATAAGCACAGATGGTGTCGGCCTGCTTGACGATGCTTTGCTCTTCTTTACTCGCCGTTCCAGATATTAAGAAGGGGGCGAAGTCATCTCGGAACTCTTCTGGCAACATCGAAAGCAGTCTTTGTTCTGCTGCGGCTTCTATCTTCTTATACTCTTGTGCAATATCCGGGTTGTAGTATTTAACTGGCGTTGGCAAATCACCTGTCAGTACCTCACTGGTGTCGTGGTACATGCCAAGCAGAGCAATGTGCTCGGGGTTAAGCTGACCATCAAACTTCTTGTTTTTGATCAGTGCTAAAGCGTGTGCCACGAAAGCAACCTGTAGGCTATGTTCTGAAATGTTCTCACTTGAGACTGAGCGCATGAGGGGCCAGCGTTGGATCAGCTTCATACGTGCGAGATGGGCAAAGAAATGGCTCTGTTTCATAAATGTCCTTTTTAAACAATTCTCCACTCGTATTTTGTGTTTGCGCAGGCATACGAGACAGCGGATACAAAAAAGGCTCCTAAACAGGAGCCTTTTAAGCATAGAAGTGAATGAATACAAGTTAAAGTCTTTTAAAACAGCAAATTGTAGCCATCTTTCTTTGTGCTTATTAACCTTCGACGAGGTCGTCTTGGCTGTAAGTCTGTAAGAAGCGCTCTAGACGACCAATCGCGATTTCCAGATCTTCGATGTGCGGCAGAGTCACGATGCGGAAGTGGTCCGGTTTCGGCCAGTTGAAGCCCGTACCTTGAACCAATAACACTTTCTCTTGCTTAAGGAAGTCGAGTACAAACTTCTGATCGTCTTTGATGTTGTACATGTTGGTGTCGATCTTAGGGAACAAGTACATTGCGCCTTTCGGTTTCACACAAGAAACGCCAGGGATCTTGTTGATCAGTTCCCATGCACGGTCACGCTGTTCAAGCAGTCGACCGCCAGGAAGAATCAGCTCATTGATGCTCTGATAGCCGCCGAGCGCGGTTTGGATCGCGTGTTGCATTGGCACGTTGGCACACAAACGCATCGAGGCCAGCATTTCTAGCCCTTCAACGTAGCCTTTCGCTATGTGTTTTGGACCCGTTAAGAACATCCAGCCACCACGGAAACCACATACACGGTAAGCCTTAGACAGACCGTTGAATGTGACCATTAATACATCTTCGGCAAGCGTTGCAACTGAAGTGTGTACCGCACCGTCGTAAAGCACTTTGTCGTAGATTTCATCAGCGAAGATAATTAACCCGTGCTCACGAGCAATTTCAACAACTTGTAATAGGAAATCACGGCTGTATACAGCGCCTGTTGGGTTGTTCGGGTTGATAAGAACGATGCCGCGAGTCTTTGGTGAGATCTTCGCACGCATGTCATCAAGGTCTGGATACCAATCTGCATCCTCATCACACATGTAGTGAACCGGTGTACCACCAGAAAGTGCAACAGACGCTGTCCATAGTGGGTAATCCGGAGCAGGAACTAAGATTTCATCACCATTATCCAGTAGCGCCTGCATAGACATCACGATAAGCTCTGATGCGCCGTTGCCAATGTAAACGTCTTCTACATCAAGGTTACGTAGACCTTTTTTCTGGTAATGCTGAACAACCGCTTTACGGGCTGAATAGATGCCTTTTGAGTCGCAATAACCTTGAGATGTCGGTAGGTTACGGATTACATCAACAAGGATTTCATCAGGGGCGTCAAAACCAAATGGGGCGGGGTTACCAATATTAAGCTTCAGTATTTTATGCCCTTCTTCTTCCATGCGCTTAGCATGTTTGAGTACAGGCCCCCTGATTTCGTAGCATACATTGTTGAGTTTTGACGACATCCCGATATTTTGCATTGCCGATTTCCTGAAATTAATTTAAATACTTTATTAAAGTACCGCAAAATGGGGTTTGATAGAATAAAAATCTGATGAATGTCGCATTTCAGTGTCACGTTTGGTCTTTTTGTTGTCACTCTTTTCTAAATTTTAATTAATCGCTTTCTTTGTTATTGGCTAAGGTGAATAAAGGGGCTAGATCGCTTAAAATCACACGAATGTTCAAAAGATATAGTAGATTCTTGATCTAAGTGGGTGCTGCCCATAAAGTATCAAACTAATATAATAATAATTTAGATGTGAACGAGGTCGATTTGTCACATTTCCAGCAAACTATCTCCGCTTTGATTGAGCGAGTACAAAATGCCCAAGCAAGTGAAGTTCGTTGTGTTGAAGTTCTAACGCAAAAACCATCGTTTGCATTTATAGAATGGCTTCATGCTCAACCGCTCTTTCCAAAGTTCTACTGGCAGTCACGTGATACTCGTGAAGAGGTCGTTGCGCTCGGGCAAATACATACTTTTTCTGAGCCCGCTCCCGCGTACGCAATTCTTGGTGAAGACCAACGAATCTGGGGGGGGCGCTCGTTTGACGGGCACACCGCAAAAAACCGCCGTTGCATGGAATCGTTTTTCTTCCTTCCTCAGGTTGAACTGATCCGCTTTGACAATACTTGGTCGTTAGCCGTCAACTTATCCCCTGATCGTGTTGCTTCTATTAATGCTCTAAATAAGCTTTCTGTCGAAGCGGCGATATTGGCCCCTTTGTCGGCGCACATTGAGCAGATTAACCATGTTCCAGAACGAGAGCAGTGGGGCAACCTTGTCGATAAAGTGCTGAAAGGCATTAGCGACGAAGAGTACAAAAAAGTCGTTTTAGCGCGTAAAACCACATTGCAACTCGATGCGCCAATCTGCGCGGCTCAGTTGCTTAAGGCCAGCTACCTGCAAAACCATCACAGCTTTCACTTTATGTTGGTATTGGATTCCAAACACAGCTTTATCGGCTCAACGCCAGAGCGTTTGTACAGTCGATATGGCACTGAGCTTGATACTGAAGCGCTTGCTGGAACCATTGGTCGCGGAGAAAACGCGACAGAAGATATGGAGTTAGCCAATTGGCTTTCTCAAGACAGTAAAAACCTCAATGAGAACCAGTATGTGGTCGACGACATCATTGAGCGTCTCACTCCTCATTCTCAAACGGTCCATGTTGAAAAGGATGCGCGTCTAGTGCGCTTGCGTAAAGTGCAGCATTTGAAGCGCAATATCCATGCTCAGCTCAACAATGGCGTTAATGGTGTGCAGTTGCTTGCTGCCTTACAACCAACTGCGGCGGTAGCGGGTTTACCGCGCAAAGAAGCAATGGATTTCATTCTTGAACACGAACCGTTTGCTCGAGGCTGGTATGCAGGGTCTGTGGGCTATATTAGCCATCAGCGTGCGGAATTCTGCGTCGCGATTCGCAGCGCTTTGATTGTAAACGATCAAGTACAGCTGTTTGCGGGTGCCGGGATCGTACCGGGATCGGTTGCCGAACATGAGTGGCAAGAGCTGAACAAGAAGATGTCGACTCTGCTTAGCCTCATTTCTGATCACCCACCATTAGGTGTGGCGTCATGAATCATGACCAAGCCGTATTAAACAGAGTTTGGTGTCACACATTACTTGAAGAGCTTGCACGCAATGGCGTTGAACATGTTTGTGTTGCGCCGGGCTCTCGCTCAACGCCGTTAACTCTCGAAGCTGAAGCCAACTCTAAGTTAACCTTACACACGCACTTTGATGAGCGTGGTCTTGGGTTTTTAGCGTTAGGCTTAGCAAAGGCTAGCAACAAGCCGGTTGCGGTGATTGTGACATCGGGAACTGCTGTGGCGAATTTGCTTCCTGCGACGGCTGAATCTGGGCTGACACGAGAGAAACTGATCTTACTGACGTCTGATCGACCAATAGACTTGGTCGACTGTGGTGCTAATCAAGCGATTCAGCAGCATGGTATCTTTTCTTCCCATGTAGAAAGTGCTTTAAACCTGCCAAGCCCAACCACACAGATTTCTTTGAATTGGCTTCTGACATCCGTTGATAACGCGCTAGCGAAACAACGCAATGTTGGCGGTGCGATTCATATCAACTGTCCGTTCCCAGAGCCTTTATATTCTGCGAATAGCGCGAAAATTTATGCGGAATATACCTCCAGTGTTTCTGGGTGGAAGTCGGGTACAGGTTGTTACAGCCAAACGTTTTTACCTAATCAAGTGAACACGCAACCCATCGCTCCAGGTGAGTATTTTGGGCGTAAGGGTGTGGTTATTCTCGGTTCGCTAGATATTGAACAAGCAACAAAAGCCAAGCAGTTTGCCACCGCATTAGGCTGGCCAGTTTTTTGCGATCCTCAATCAGGTGTTACAAGTGATTGGAAACATTATGACCTGTGGATGCAGAGTGACGTAGCTAAAGAGCAACTCAACCAGTGTGATTTCATTCTTCAGTTCGGTGAGCGCATTGTTTCTAAGCGCCTTAATCATTGGATAAAGTCGCAAGCTTCATCATTCAGCTCATCACAATACATTGTTGTGTCACCAGAGACGCACCGTATCAACCAAGATCATCTGCCTCAAACCCATATTGTTGCCAATATTGAATCATGGATAACCGATCAACACCTGCCAACGTTGTTGGGCAAACACTCGGGTTGGGCGACGCCTTTAATCGAGGTGGCTAATACCGTTCAGCAACTGGCACTCGCACAAATATCCAATAATGACCAACTGACCGAGTTGAGTGTTGCGGTTGACTTGTCGTCTAGACTTAAAGACAGAGAGTTGTTTGTGGGAAACAGCTTGATGGTAAGGCTGGTGGATATGCTGTCGTCAATATCGGCGAATCGTGTTTACAGCAATCGTGGTGCATCGGGCATTGATGGCTTGGTGGCGACGGCTGCGGGTGTAGTGAAAGCCAACCAGAATCCTTTGTTGATGTTGATTGGCGATACTTCTTTGCTTTACGACCTCAACTCACTGGCTCTGCTGACTCATAACTTAACGCCGATGGTTATTGTTGTGACCAACAATGATGGCGGTGCGATCTTTGATTTATTGCCGGTACCAGAACAACAGAAACAGTCACTTTATCAAATGCCTCATGGTTTCAGTTTTGAACACGCTGCTGCGCAATTCCAGTTGGGATACGCTGCGCCAGAAACCTTGAATTGCTATCAAACCATTATCGAACAACATTTCGAACAGGGTCAGGGTACCTTGCTCGTGGAAGTTAAGACGCCTCCCGAACAAGCGTCTACTTTGCTGAAACAATTCAGTTCAATGCTCACCGAGGCATTAGCCTAAGGACTTTACATGCTTTACTCCGATTATTACCCAGCTGTACAAGATTCTTCTGACAAACCTTTACTTGTTTTCTTACATGGTTTACTCGGAAGCGGGGATGATTGGAGTGCATGTCATCCATTCCTCGAGGATTTTCCTCTCCTTTGCATAGATTTACCCGGACACGGACAAAGTCGCTTTATCGATCCGGTAGGGTTTGATCATTGCTGCAAGAAAATCGTTCAGTGCATCACTTCTCAACTTGCTCTCAACGATCTTCCTGCGGATTACCCTATCGTGGTGATTGGCTACTCTATGGGTGGCAGGCTTGCCATGTATGGGGTGACAAGCCCTTGCTTCGAAACACTCAATCTTGAGAAAGTCATTATTGAAGGTGGCAACTTTGGTCTGGAGTGTGATGAAGAACGAGCACAAAGGTTAGTACATGATACGCAATGGGCTGTCCGTTTTGCGCAGCAGTCGATTGAAGATGTTTTAGACGATTGGTATCAACAAAGCGTCTTTTCTTCACTAAATCATGAGCAAAGACAAACTTTGGTCATAAAGCGTAGTGGTAACCTTGGAGTATCCGTAGCAAATATGTTGTTATCTACTTCGTTAGCTAAGCAACCGGATTTACGTGCCAAATTGAAATCTCATGAGCATCAATTGCATTATGTGTGTGGTGAAAAAGATCGTAAATTCATGGAGCTAGCTGAGAATAGTGGCTTTGAATATAGTCAGGTTGATTACGCTGGTCATAATGTTCATTTTGAGCAACCAGAGTTGTTTTCCAACCTGATCATCCAATGTATCGCCAGTCGCCGCTAAACTGACTGAGCGGTTCTCTCGTATCAAGCACTATCAAAAGCAGAGCAACACCGTCACGACTATTCGTTAGTCGTGGTCTCTAATAGAACAATGGGAATCACCATGGCTAAAACAGTAGGCATCACAGAAGAAGAACTTTACGCAGCAGTTAACTGGCGCGATGAAAGCAGTCAATTTGAAGATATTCAGTACCACAAGTCTGACGACGGTATTGCGAAAATCACGATTGCTCGTCCTCAAGTCCACAATGCGTTCCGTCCACAAACCGTAAAAGAGATGATCAATGCATTGGCTGATGCTCGTTATGACGAGAAGGTTGGCGTAATCATTTTGACGGGTCTTGGTGAGAAGGCGTTCTGTTCTGGTGGTGACCAAAGTATCCGTGGTGACTACGGCGGTTATCAAGATGATTCAGGTACACATCATCTGAACGTGCTTGATTTCCAACGTCAAATTCGTACTTGTCCAAAACCGGTTATCGCAGCGGTATCGGGCTGGGCAGTCGGTGGCGGTCATGTTCTTCACATGATGGCAGACTTGACCATTGCAGCTGAAAACGCTCAGTTCGGTCAGACGGGTCCTAAAGTAGGTTCATTCGATGGCGGTTGGGGTGCTTCTTACATGGCTCGTATCGTTGGTCAAAAGAAAGCGCGTGAAATCTGGTTCTTGTGTCGTTTCTACGATGCCCAAGAAGCATTGGACATGGGGCTAGTAAACACTGTAGTGCCTGTTGCCGACCTAGAAAAAGAAACGGTTCGTTGGTGTCGTGAAGTTCTTCAACACAGCCCAATGGCACTGCGTTGCTTGAAAGCCGCACTAAACGCAGACTGTGACGGCCAAGCAGGCCTTCAAGAGTTGGCGGGTAACGCAACCATGATGTTCTACATGACAGAAGAAGGCCAAGAAGGCCGAAACGCATTCAACGAGAAACGTCGACCTGATTTCGACAAATTTCCGCGTAACCCATAGTCTTTCTCTTCTTTAAAATGAGTCGCTAATAGCGGCTCGTTTTGTTTTGATGTTCCCCGTTTTTTAGGAAACTTTATGAACTCAGTGAATTCTCAGCGTCACTCTAAACTCTACCGTTATCAATTACCTATGGATAGTGGTGTAATTCTTCGTGACAATAAGTTGAACGAACGCGTTGGCTATATCATCCAACTTGAGTGTGATGGTAAAACTGGTTTTGGCGAAGTTGCGCCTTTGCCAGGTTTTAGCCAAGAAGATGCTGAACAAGCTGGCATTCAGCTGCAACACGAATTAGAGCTTTGGATCCACAATAACCCTCAAACGCCTTTTGATGAGTTATATCCTTCTGTTGCCTTCGGTTTTTCGATGGCGATGATGGAATTACGAGGCGAACTCAATGCTGAAGGTAACTACCAAGCAGCGCCTTTGTGTACAGGAGATCCAGATGAATTGATTCCTGTGTTAAATGAGATGAAAGGCGAGAAGGTCGCCAAAGTGAAAGTCGGTCTCTACGAAGCGATTCGTGATGGTATGCTGGTCAGCTTATTCCTTGAGTCGATCCCTGATTTGACCCTAAGACTTGACGCCAACCGCGCGTGGAAACCAGAGAAAGCGAAGCAGTTCATTAAATACATTTCGCCGTCACTGCGTCAGCGCATTAGCTTTATTGAAGAGCCTTGTCAGAAACCAGAAGACAGCTTGGCCTTTGCCATCGACCACGGTGTGGCGATTGCATGGGATGAGACACTACAAGAAGCGGTGCGAAGCCCTGAGTTTGATCTTAGTGACTTAACGGGTGTTAAGGCGGTAGTGATTAAACCAACCTTGATTGGCTCAGTAGAGCGTTGTGTTGCAATCATTGAGCGTGCGGAGCAGCTTGGTATTAAACCAGTACTAAGCTCAAGCATAGAGTCTAGCCTTGGCTTAACTCAGATTGCTCGATTGGCACAACAGTACTTGCCTAATGAAGTTCCAGGGCTTGATACGATTGGCTTGTATCAGCAACAGCTAGAAGTCTCTTGGCCGGGTTGTCAGCTTCCAGTTTCAACGCTTGAACAGCAACAATTGATTTGGTCTTCTTAGGCTGATCGTTCGATTCGCTTAGATCGTTCTCAATCTATAACTTGGTTATCTTATGATGCGCCCACAATCTAATCATCACCCGCTTTGGGTACAGTGGGCGCAGCAAAACCCACATCAAACAGCGTTAGTGACTACTCACCGCGCTTATACTTGGCTGCAAGTGTCTGTGCTGGTGAGTGAGTACCAACAACAGCTATCTCATCAAGGCCTATCTGAAGGCGATGTGTTGACCATTGTTGGTAAGAACCAAGCTGAAGTGATTCCAGTTTATCTTGCCGCACTCAATTTGGGTGTGGTTTGTGCGTTTACCATGCCTCAGCCGAAAGCTCGTTTAACGCAGAAGCTTGAATCGCTCTATGGTCAGCTAGACAGACGTTACCTTTGGCTATTAGATAGCTGTGGGTTAGATCATTCTGATGCTGTTGACCTCAAGACTGTATTGGTGACGTTACCTCGCTTGAATGAAGTTAAGGTCGATGCTGATGACAAACCAATAGCAACATCAGAATCTTCTAGTTTCAATCCTCAAAACCTTGCAAGCATCGTATTCACTTCTGGCTCTACCGGAAACCCGAAAGCGGTGGCTCACACGTTACAGCAACACTTATGTTCAGCTCAGGGTTTACTAGACGTTTTCAACTTTGAACAAGCTGACACTTGGTTGCTTAGCCTACCGATGTACCATGTATCGGGATTGGCGATTGTCCATCGTTGGTTGGCGGCTGGTGGCTGCATCAAAATAGGGTCAGGCCAACTTGAAACAGACATTGAAGGTTGCAGCCATGCCTCTTTAGTGGCTACTCAGCTACATAGGCTACTAAAGAGTAAGCAAGCACTTACTTTAACGCATGTGCTTTTAGGCGGGAGCCATATCCCAGAAGCTCTAGGGCTTGAAGCTCAACAAATGGGCATTGAAACTTGGCTTGGATACGGTATGACAGAAGCAGCTTCAACAGTGACCGCGAAGCCAGTCGATTCTAGTAATACTGCAGGTTTTGTTCTCGGCCAACGCCAGCTAAAAATTGAAGATCAACGTATCTTTATTGGCGGCAATACGCTTACTTCTGGTTATTACTATCAGGGCGAGTTAACACCGTTGGTGGATGAGAACGGTTGGTTCGACAGTAAAGACCTCGGCGAATGGGATGGCGAACAAGTGTCGATTATTGGCCGTGCTGATAATCAGTTTATTTCTGGGGGAGAAAACATTCATTGCGAAGAAATTGAACGAGCACTGAATCAGTTATCTTTAATCAAGCAGGCGTTTATCGTTCCAATTGAAGATGATGAATTCGGGTTTCGACCTGTTGCTATTGTGGATTGTGCTGAACTGCCAACCAAAGAGTGGTTTGCTGAGCAATTGAATGGCCGTCTTGAGCGGTTCAAATTTCCTATCGAGTACTACCGCATGCCAGAGCTAGAACAACAGGGTATTAAGGTTTCACGCGCAGGGTTGTCACAGTGGTTACAGCAGATACGTTCTAAATAGAACTGAGAACAATAAAACGAAGCGCAATACACGGTGACTAGTCGTAATTGCGCTTCAGGGGGTTGTGATGGTGGTGAAGCCATCACAAATTCTTAATATTTTATCTGGTTATTAAGGGTTTTATCTTTGCATCTGGCTGTTTAGCTTAAGCGAGTGCCTTCTTCATTTGTTCAGCAACCTTATCTACCTTACCTAAACCTATAATGACTTGTAGGCCACCCTTTCCGATAGGAACAACGCCTGCAGCACCTAGTTTTTTCAGTTTGTCACTGTCTGCTGCTGACGAGTCTTTTACTGTTAAGCGTAAGCGAGTAATACAGTTGTCCACTTCTAGAATGTTGTCTGCACCACCAATAGCTTCGATGTAGTTGTTGGTTAGACTAACTAACGCTTCTGGAGATTCGGCCTCGCCTTCTGCTTCCATCTCTTCACCACGACCCGGAGTACGGAGATTGAACTTAATGATAGCGAAACGGAAAATACCGTAGTAAAGCGCGAAGAACACCACACCTTGAACTAATAACATGTACCAGTTAGTCGCTAACGGGTTTTGGCTTGATAGCACTAAGTCAACAAAGCCTGCAGAGAAGCCGAAGCCTGCCATCCATTCCATGCTTGCTGCAATGTAAAGCGACAGACCTGTTAACACAGCGTGCACTAGGAACAATACAGGTGCTAGAAACATAAAGCTGAACTCTAGAGGCTCAGTGATGCCTGTGAAGAACGAAGCCATTGCTGCGGCAAGCATGATTGCGAATACTTGGTTCTTGTTTTTCGCGTCAGCGCAGTGGTACATCGCCAATGCTGCTGCTGGTAAACCAAACATCATGATAGGGAAGAAGCCTGCTTGGTACATGCCAGTTTTACCCGGAATACCCGTACCGTTAGCGATAGATTGTGCACCGCCGAGGAAGTTTGGAATATCGTTAATACCCACAACGTCGAACCAGAACACAGGATAAAGGGCGTGGTGCATACCAACGGATAGGAACAAACGGTTGAAGAAACCAAACAGACCGGCACCAACTGCGCCCATGCTTTCTAGTTTAATTCCTAGAACGATCAGAGCATCGTAAACAGCAGGCCAGATGTATAGCAGAGCAAAAGAGAGCGCCATACCTGCGATTGAGGTAAGGATAGGAACCAAACGCTTACCGCTGAAGAAAGCTAAAGCTTGAGGAAGCTCAACGGTGGAGTAGCGGTTATAGATTTCAGCGGAAATAATACCGACAATGATACCCACAAATTGGTTGCTGATTTTTCCGAATGCCGCTGGTACTTCACTTAACTCAACATCCATCAATTGAGCAACTGAGCCGGGAGCAAGTAGCGTGGTCACGACTAGGAACATCACAAAACCAGACAGTGCCGCAGAACCATTCTTATCACGGCTTAAACCAAAGGCAACACCCACCGCGAACAGAACCGCCATGTTGTCGATGATCGCACCACCTGATTTGATCAAAAATGCGGCCAGAATACTCTCTGAACCCCAACCAACAGGATCCAACCAGTAGCCGATCCCCATAAGGATTGCTGCAGCTGGCAGTGTGGCTACGGGAACCATCAATGCCTTACCTACTTTTTGCATATACCCAAGTATATTCATACGTGCCCCTAAGTTTGTAATTAATTTTTTTAATGTTTCTGCTCGTCAACGTATGGAGTTAAATATTGATCGAGGCAGGGTTTTAAGTAACTGCGGCTATTAGAAACTTATTTCTTAATGCAAACAAACGAAACGGGTAGTACTATGAATTAAAATTTTTAATGCATGAGTTCGTATGGCTAATCATCAATCTTTACTGAGAAATCTTCATACATTTAATGTCGCCGCCGAGAAGATGAGCTTTACGTTAGCCGCGAAAAAGTTGCATCTGACTCAGGGAGCCGTTAGCCATCGAATCAAAGTGTTGGAAGGAGAACTTGGGTTTAATTTGTTTGTACGCGGGACTCGTAAGCTGGAGCTGACCGAAGAAGGGCAACGCTTTCAACGCACGTTATCCAAGTCGTTGAGCTCTATTTTTGGCGAGATCGAAGACATTACCAACACAGACTTGTACGGTCAGATCAATATCGGTACCAGTCCTGCCTTTGCTAACAGTTGGTTGCTACCAAGGCTAGCTGATTTCAAACAGCGATACCCAAAGTTCAACCTCAATATTTTCTCTCAAGAAGAGCAAGACTTTCATCAAAATCATCTCGATGTCGCCATTTACTATGGTGCTGAAGATCTAAAAGACATGCATCGACAGCGTCTGTTTGGTGAAAAGTATATTCCGGTATGTACGCCGAGTTATGCCGCTGAACACGATATCTTTGATGATGGTTTAGAGTCGTTACACCGGATTAATTTCATTCATGCACTAGGCTCTGATGTGTGGCAGCGTTGGATTAAGCACAATCAACTCGATGTAAATCTGTTTGAGCAGTTTTATTGTGTGAGCCACCGAGACATGGGCGTGCAGAGTGCTCTGCATAATATCGGAGTGGCAATGGGGCGCTATCATTTTGTTAAGCCGTACATTGAGACTGGTGAGCTCATAACGCCTTATCCAAGTATGGATACGGATAAAGGATACGAATTGATCTGTCCGTTAGGCACTGAAAAGCGACCTAAGGTAAGAACGTTTATTAAGTGGCTAGAGGGGCAGTTACGCTAGGTTAGTTAATTTAGCAATTAGATAGTTCAAAACAGAATTTATTATCTTTATAACCATCCATCATAATAAGCTCTATAAATAACGGATTATAGAATAAGGTCTTATTATGAAAGTTGCCCTCATCATTGCGGTTTTGCTGCAGATAGGCCAAGCGCTCGTTTCGTCAGGACTGACTCGTTCATTGGCTGAACTCACTGCATTTGTACTGGTTGTGGTACTTGTTTTAATGAAAAGAGAGAGCAAGAAGAGTGATAAGCCCCTGTTTGATTCGTGATTGTTGTAACAAAGAATATCTTTACTACAAACGATATTTTCACTAAAACGATAGGGGCAAAGCCCATTTGAGCTTTGCCTTTTTATTTTGTCATTCGCTAATCTGTTTGTCTGCTTAACAAGTTAACCAATCTACAGCGCTTCTTTACGTATTAGATGCATCAGGTAAGCGTTAACCACGCTAATGAGCCTGTCGAAATCATCGTCCACATTGTAATACCAAACATCAATGGCTTCGGCCCAGCAGCTTTAAGCTTCTCAACTGAAATACCGCAACCAATCAAGAATAGACACACCACCAATGCACGCTTAGACACATCAAAGATACCTTGATAGACCATCTCAAATTGTGGCAGCAAGTCACTAACAGCAATAGCAGCGCAATAGAAGAAAATGAAGTAAGGAATCGTAATCTTCTTTTGATCGTTCTTGAAGATCATTGCGCTGACTAACGCGATTGGGATAATCCAAAGTGCGCGAGCGAGCTTCAATGTGGTTGCTGTGGTCAGTGCTTCTTCGCCATATGCTGATGCTGCGCCGACTACAGAGGAGGTATCATGAATCGCGATGGCAGCCCATGTTCCGAAAGTTTGTTGGCTTAACTCTAGTGCATGGCCAATCATTGGGAACAAGAAAAGGGCGACCGAGTTCAACACAAATACAGTGGCTAACGCCAAGCCAATCTGTTCATCATCAGCTTTGATGGCCGGTGCTACGGCGGCAATGGCGCTACCACCACAAATTGCGGTACCAGAAGAGATAAGGTAACCCGTGGTGCGATCTAATCCCATGCGTTTTGCCAAGAACCAACCAATGACCAAGGTACCAATAATCGTCGTGACAATGAGGCCAATACCATCGCCTGTTACCGCTAATGCTTTCTCAAACTGAATGCCAAAGCCTAAGCCGACAATCGAGTAGGCCAGTAGCTTCTTGGTGAGTTTGCCAACTTCTAGATGCTCAGGGACTAAACCTAAGCTCGCAAGAAGGAAACCGATCACGAGTGCCGTCGGTGAACTCACCCATGGGGTTAAGCAAAACAGAGCAGCAAGATAAAATGGAACAGACTTTTTTAGATTCATTATATTTAATTCGTCGCGTCTAGTATTGGCAGCGTAGTGGAAGACTATACGCTTAACGCAATGGTAAGTAAGTCTAAATGAATTGAACAAACGTTAAGTAAAACTAAACGTTTGTTCAGCTGATATGAATAAAGGCTTGGTTATTTAGCGTAGTGAGCCGCGAAGATCAGAGACTGACTGTCGAAGCGTGTCGCATGAAGCTTCCTTGGCTAGCATAGGTTCGGCAGCTTCTATCTCTAACTTGGCCCTGAAACGGGTGGGTAGTCCCTTGAAAGCTTGACCTTTATAACGACTGAAGTAACTGCCCCATAACCCTTTAAGTGCCATTGGAATCACAGGTACAGGAGATCGTTTGATAATCAGCTCCATGCCACGCATGAATTCGGCTACTTCGCCATCAGCGGTTAGCTTGCCTTCAGGGAAAATACACACGATGTGCCCTTCATCTAGGGCACGTTCAACTTCTTTGAAAGCGTTTCTAATCGAGTTTCGGTTGGTCGCGGAGATTGGAATAACTCCTGCTCTTTTTAAGAATCGACGTAGTAGAGGCAGCTTGGCGTAATCCTCTTCCATCACAAACCGAATCAAGCGAGGGCAAACCGCACTCAGAAGCAGTGCATCCATATAACTCACATGGTTGCATACGATCAGTGCGCCGCCATTCTCTGGAAGATGGTGTAAGTTCTTGTGCTTAACTCGGTACATGGTGTGAGTGACCACCCATGTAAAGAAACGGAAAGCGTAGATAGGCACCTGATAAAACAGGTACAGCATAACCAAAGTATTCCCTATCGCGAGCAACACAAATAGTTGTGGAATAGAAAGATCGAGAACACTCAGGCAAACAATACCTAAAACGGCGCTTCCCACCATGAATAGTGAATTGTAGATGTTGAGCCCGGCAATCACTTGAGCGCGTTCATCTGGTTTCGCTCGTAACTGCATCAGAGAATACAGAGGAACAATGAAGATACCGCCAGAGATACCCAATAGCAGAAGATAAGCAAACAGCGGCCACAGCTCTGAATACGTCACGAATTGATGGAAAGAGGTAAATTCAGGCAAGGACTCAGGAATGGATATCGCCATCAATAGCCCAAAAATCGACATACCTAGGCTACCCATTGGTACGATGCCGATTTCAATTCTGTGATTTGACAACTTATCACAAGCCAAAGAACCTATCGCAATACCGACCGAGAAAAGAGCTAACAAAAAGGCAACCGAGCTTTCAGTGCCGTTCAAGTGGAGCTTTGTGAAGTTTGGAAACTGAGTTAGGTAAGCAGCGCCAAGGAACCAGAACCAGCTGATAGACATCAGTGCTTGATACGTTGGGCGATCTTTTTTTGCAATCGCCAGTGTCGCGCGGGTTAGCTTTACTGGCTGCCACTTTACTTTCAGATCTGGTGCGTTACTTGGCGCTTGTGGAATAAAGCAGCTTGATACATAGCCAAGCACGGCGAAAGAAACAATACATACCGCGGCAATGAGCTTCGCGCTTTCTTCAGATGCAATAATACCGGCACCTAGAGTACCAATAAGGATGGCTAAGAATGTGCCGGTTTCGACTAAAGCGTTGCCGGATACCAGCTCTTTGGTTTCCAATTGTTGTGGAAGCAGTGCGTATTTCACCGGGCCAAAGAAGGCACTTTGCGTTCCCATTAGGAACAGAAGTAGGAGTAGTATCCCGTAGCTTTCGTAGATAAACCCGATCGCGCCCAATGACATGATCGCCACTTCAAGGAGCTTAACTTTACGTATAAACCAAGATTTTTCGTATTTGTCAGCCAGTACACCAGCCAAAGCAGAAAACAGGAAGAAGGGCAGAATAAAAAGACCAGCGGCCAAATTAATGAATAGATTGCTGGAAATAGGCAGCGTATCTACGCTTGCGAAAGCAACAAACAGTAACAGAACATTTTTGAATATGTTGTCATTAAAGGCGCCTAGAAATTGAGTAATAAAGTAGGGTAGGAACCTTTTTTGCGTTAACAGCGAAGATTGGCTGCTGTTGTTCATTGTCTTTCCTTGGATGATTACCAGTTGGTTAAGTAGTTTGAGATTAGGTTATTGATCAACTCTTTACCATCGATAGGTTCAGAGGCGAAAAATTTATCATCAACGCTAAGTAGAGTAATTCCATGTACGCCAGACCATAATACACGGCTGGCTTTAATGACTTCGCTTTCTGTGTGTTCAGGCGCAATAGCTACCAGCAATTGCTCTAACATACCTGTCATTCTATCAATACGGTTCGATTGCCATTCAGGAAGGTTTTCACCATTCATGTTGTGCTCAAAGATAAGCTGCCAACGGTGAGGGTGTTTTTGTGCAAAATCGTGATAGCAGTATGCAAGATTAAAAAGAGCCTGTTGAGGGTTGCTCGATTGTTCAACAGCAGAAGCAGATTGGGACGACAGTTCATCTAATGTTTGAGCAACAACGTGTAAAAGGAGTAGGTTGTAGTTACCAAATACATTCACCAAGGTGCTAGGGACATAGCCAATCATATTGGCAATTTTACGTAGACTTAGCTCGTGATAAGAGTGCTCTTCTAAGAAGTCGGTTACCGTCTTTAAGGTTAATTGCACTAATTGTTCGCGAGTATGATCGTTTCGTCTTGCCATGAGTACTTTCTATTAAATGAACATCGTTCAATATTTTAATGCTGCCCCAGAGTGCCGTCAATCCCTTCGCTAGTTTAGTAATCAATTAATAGCCGCAATATTATGATACATGTGTAAACGTCGTGAATATTTCATTGTTCTTTGTTAACGAGTATGATTAAGGTGTCGAAAGATAAAAAAACCTATAAAGGATAATAATGAAACGATTTTTCTCACTAGTCGCGATCCTGTTGGTAACAGTCGCGGTGACGCCAATCGCGGAAGCGAAAAAGTTTGGTGGTGGTAAGTCATTTGGCAAAAGCTTTAAAACGGCTCCAGCACCAAAACAACAAAACACAAATTCGATCCGACAAGATCAAACGGGCAAGAAAACAGCAGCAGCTAACTCTAGCAAGAAAGGCCTTATGGGCGGTCTGCTAGGTGGTTTACTTGCTGGTGGTCTTTTAGCTGCATTCTTTGGTGGCGCATTTGAAGGTATCCAGTTCATGGATATTTTGATCATGGGTCTGATTGCTTTCCTAGCATTTAAATTCCTACGCGGAATGTTGGGCGCGAAGCAGGGCTCAATGAATCAGCAGAATGCACGTGGCCAACAGCCAGCATTCGGCGGCATGGGTCAGAACAAGTTTGAACAACCTAAGCAACAACCAAATGTTCATAACTTCGAGCAAGCACAGCCTCAATCACAACCCCATTCGCAAAATAGCGCTGGTGGTTTCGGTTTTGGTGCACAAAGCGATGTTCCACATAACTACCCACCAGGTTTTGATCAAGCGGCATTCATCAACGGTTCTCGTGAGCACTACCGTACACTGCAAGGTGCATGGAATCACAACGAGCTAAACACGATTGAAGAATACGTATCTCCAAGCCTATTTGAAGACC
Organism: Vibrio sp. 1F253; assembly: GCF_041439295.1. Classification (NCBI taxonomy): domain Bacteria; kingdom Pseudomonadati; phylum Pseudomonadota; class Gammaproteobacteria; order Vibrionales; family Vibrionaceae; genus Vibrio; species Vibrio sp. 1F253. The sequence goes on from NZ_JBGONU010000001.1 coordinate 174,217, forward strand.
TAAAAGCTGAGCGTAACAAGCTAGACGGTGATCAGCACACAGACGTAATGTACGTTGATGCTGAAATCGTTCGCGCAGACCACGATGGTAGTAAAGCACAGCTAAGCCTTCAGTTTAGCGGTCGCTACCGTGACACCGCAGACGGCATTGAAGAAGATATCACTGATATCTGGCACTTAGAGCGTGACCTAACAACTCAAAATGCACCTTGGTTAATTGTTGGTATTCAAGGTTAATTTCAGGATTTAACTAAACATCAATATGATGTAGTTATTCGGAAAAACGGCAAATAATTGAAAGCCCCTGCTGAGAAATCATCAGGGGCTTTTTTATGTCTAATGATAGGTATCTGTAAGTCGCAGCAGGGAAATTGGCTTTGAGCTTTTTTTTTGGGGGGGGGGAGGGGAGAAGAGTTTTAGATTCACGGAGCAATGCCAATATGACTAACACGTGGTGAACCGACAAAGAACATGTATCGACCAATTGCTTAGGCTGCGTTGCTTATCTGGTTTGTGAGCGTCATGTTGAAGTGTGGGATCACTGATGTTTGAATAAGCTAGTTCGCTTAGTCTTTTTTGCAGTATTGGGTTGGTGTTTAGTAAGTTGAGGACCGTGTTTAGAAAGATAAGTTTAGAAGGATACAGAGCTCAGAAACGAAAAAAGCCAACTCAATGAGTTGGCTTTTCGATTTTCCAATTAAGGAGAATATGGTGGAGGGAGACGGATTCGAACCATCGAAGGCGGTGCCGGCAGATTTACAGTCTGCTCCCTTTGGCCACTCGGGAACCCCTCCAGGGTGTGTCTTACTTTTCACAAAGTAAGCCTAAATTGATGTTTTCCCATAAGCCCATCAATCAGGTTGTTTTCTTAACTCTCGAAAGAGGTAAGAAGAATATGGTGGAGGGAGACGGATTCGAACCATCGAAGGCAGTGCCGGCAGATTTACAGTCTGCTCCCTTTGGCCACTCGGGAACCCCTCCAGGGTGTGTCTTACTTTTCACAAAGTAAGCCTAAATTGATGTTTTCCCATAAGCCCATCAATCAGGTTGTTCTCTTAACTCTTAAAAGAGGTAAGAAGAATATGGTGGAGGGAGACGGATTCGAACCATCGAAGGCAGT